>JALYNC010000178.1 GCA_030773415.1 Actinomycetota bacterium | reverse complement strand
GTCCGGAGCCCTTCGGCTGTCAGGGGGCGCCCGCCACTTTTTGAGCGCCTCGGTCGGATCCGGCGGGACGGTCACGGTCCGAGGCTGAGTAGGACGTGCCCGTGACGCCCGTGACGGCGGATCCTGCACGTCGAGCCGTTGCCGGGGCGTGCGCTAGTTCTCGACCAACGGGTCGACATACAAGATCCACCCGCCCGCTGCACGAGGAGCCCCTCCGTGAGTCGCCCTGGCCGGCCGGCCCTGTACGACCGGAACGGCCGACGCAGCTGGGACGAGCTTGTACGCGAGATGGCCACCTCGCGGGAGGTCGATCCGGGAGAGCTCGACCGCAGCGTGTCCTCCCTTCGAGCGGTCTGGCGGTGGCTGATGCCCCGGCTGCAACCGCGGCCCACCGGCCAGCCGGTCGACGAGGCGGTGCAGCCGCCGTGGTGGTCTGGTCCCTCCTGGCGGCGCTACGCGGCGTGGGACGACGTCTCCCACTCCCGCATCTCGGCCGTGGCCTACCACCTGCGCCAAGTGCTGCTGGCGCAGCCGGGTACGACCGCCGGCTTGGGCGAGGCCGGGACCGTCGATGCCGGAGAGCCGGTGGTCGTCTTCGCTGACCGGCCCGACGTCAATCCGCTGCGGGAGGTGAAGAGCGCACTCGCTGACGTCTGGGACGGCCGCGCCGATCCGGATGCCTTGGCACGTGTCGTGGACCTCCGGCCTGCCGCACTTCCGCCCGAGCTGCTTTACCCGACGCGGCTCGTGCTTCGGCTCAGAGCTCCCGCCGGAGGGGTCCTTCGGCGGCGCCGCGACCTTGACACGTCGACACTCGCCGACGGGCTGTGCGAGTTGTTGCAGCAGGCGGTCGAGCAGCCGACAGCTGGGGAGGCTCGGACCGAGTACCACGGCACCGGGGACCCGCGAGCCCTCGTCACCATGAGGGGGGACCGCCAGCGGCTGCGTGAGGTGGAGGTCGTCCTCGGGGCCCCGCGGGACGAGCCGGTCGCATCGGCCCGAGGGGCAGTGGTCCGCGAGGTCGTGCACGGCCTGCTGGCGCTGGCGGCACGCACAGGGGCGGAGGTCGAGGTCGTCGAGGCGGTACCGGACCATCAGCATGCTCCTCGACCGACAGGGCGGCTGTCCACGTCCACCCTCGAGCACGTGCTCCGTGCAGTGGGGCTCTGACACGTATTCGGCAGCGGTCACCCTTCCGACCCCCCCGAAGAGCTGCTCAGGGGGCTGGGCAGTTCGAGATGACCGCCCGGGATGCCAAAACAAGCGGCGGCAGCTGCAGCCAGCCGGCGATGCGCTCCACGGACCGGAGCGTCGGGTTGCGCTCGCCCCGCTCCAGGCCGCCGAGGTACGTCCGGTGGACGCTGATCAGATCCGCGAAGGCTTCCAGGGAGTACCCGCGCCCCTCGCGGATGCGGCAACTCTGCGGGCGTCGGGCCTGTCGGGTGTTCAAACTATGAACTTCTGGTGGAGCAGGCGGGACTTGAACCCGCGGCCCCCTCGTTGCGAACGAGGTGCGCTACCGGACTGCGCCACTGCCCCTTGCTGTCGCCACCTTCATGGCACGTACACCGGCGCACGTTGCACGCCGGAGCCAGCCGAGGGTATCAGCCGGCGACCGGCGTCAGCCGTTGACAGCCCGCCGTTCCTCGCGCGCGGGTGGGGCGGGCGCGGCCGCGGGGGCCGCCGGCGACCGGGTCCCCGTGGCGTTCACCTTCAGCGCCTCCGACCTGGCCGCCGCCTGCCGGGCGGTCACGTACATCGGCAGCGGTAGCGGGCGAGGCGACCACGTGCGCTCGCGCGGCGCCGGCTCGGGTTCGGGAGCTGCGTACAGCGCCTGGTCGAACAGATCGCTACCGGCGGCTTCGAAGCTTCCGGAGCGCAGCGCCGTCTCCGGGGCCAGCCGCGGCAGACGCTCGACCGCGGGCTGCGGCTCCTCGAATACCTCGGCCGCACCGGCCGCGGAGAACTTCTCCCGCCGGCTCGGGCCGGAACGGACGGATCGCCTGGATGACCTCTCGACGCGGCGCAGCAGCTCCAGGTACCCCGCCATGGGCACCGCGGTCAGCAGCGGAGCGGCGGCGGGCACCGCGCCGGCCGCGGCGGCCAGAAGCACCACCGCCTGCACCGTGAGCAGACTGCCGAGCACCCGGCGACGACGGCGCACGGCGGGCCGGATCTGCCCGACGCGCTCCCGCCGGCGCAGCACGGCGATGACGACCGGACCCAGTCCGCATCGGAGGAGCAGCGTGGCCAGGCGGGAGAGCTCCGGCTCCGAGGCGGCAGCGCCGGTCAGCACCTCCCGCCCGATCGCGTACCGCTCGGACGCTGACGGTTGCGGCCGGCGTACCAGCACCCGCTCGGAGCTGAACGGGTTCACATCAGCCGAGTCATCGTTACGCCGCAGCCACATGGGGATGAGGACGGCGGCCCAGATGAGGAAGAGAACCGCGTAGATGAGCCCGCTCAAGCGGGTCCTCCTCAGATTGCGCGCCGGACGTTCCTGCCTCGCCCGCTGACCGGAAAGCACCGTCCCGTAAGAAGATTCGAGGCGTTGGCGGCCCGGCAGTGGTCGACATCGGAACGTTATCGAGGGCACCGGCGCGCAGGCGCGCACCTCGTGCGGTGTGTCGCCGATCTGTCCACGTTCGTGGGAGGAAGAGCGCACGGCTGTGGTGCCCGGGCAGTGGCGCCCGGCCCGCTACGCCAACGGGTTCTCGCTAGCCAATTGCCGGGCAGCTGTGCTCAGCCGGAGAGCCGCTCGGCCCGCCAGCGAGCAAGCAGGCCCGACCCGACATCCTCGACCGTGACGGCGAAGCACAGGTGGTCCCGGTAGGCCCCGTCGATGTGCAGGTACCGCAGGCGCAGTCCTTCCTCGCGAAATCCGAGCTTCTCGACGACCCGGCGGCTGGCGATGTTCTCCGGACGGATGTTGGCCTCCACCCTGTGCAGCCCGACCACGGTGAAGCAGTGGTCGACCGCGAGTGCGAGCGCGGTCGGCATGACGCCCCGGCCGGCCACGGCCCGGTCGAGCCAGTAACCGGCATACGCGGAATTGAGCGAGCCACGCACGATGTTGCCGATCGTCAACTGACCCACCAGGTCGTCCTGATAGGTGACGGCGAAGGGAAGCGTCACTCCGGCTCTGGTCTGCCGGCGCAGCGCGGCGGTCATGGAGACGAACATCGCGGGTGACATGGCCAGCCGGACGGGCTCGTCCGGCGGCGTGGCTTCCCACGGCTGGAGCCAGTCGGCGTTGCGCTGGCGGACCTGCGACCAGGCACCGGCATCGCGCCAGCGCAGCGGACGCAGCCCGACAGGGCCGTCCCGCAGGACGACCGGCCATCCGGGCAGCGGCATCCCGCTAGCTCCGGCGACGACCGACCGGCATCAGTGGTCACCGCCGCGCAGCATCGCCACAGCATGGCCGAGCACGGGCCGCAGCACAGCGATCCCGTCCCGCACGCCGCCGGTCGACCCTGGCAGGTTGACGATCAGCGTGCTGTCGATCACCCCGGAGACGCCTCGGGACAGGATGGCCGTCGGCACGGCGTCCCGGTTGTCCTGGCGCAGCGTTTCGGCGATGCCCGGCGCTTCGCGCTCGATCACCAGCCGGGTTGCCTCCGGGGTGATGTCGCGCGGCGACAGCCCGGTGCCTCCGGTGGTCACCACGCAGTCCACCCCGTCGTTCACCGCCTCCTCCAGCGCCTCGACGACGGCGTCCACCTCGTCGGGGACCACGACCACGTCACCGACGGCGAACCCCATCTCCCGAAGCGCCGCCGCGAGGAGCGGCCCGTTGGAGTCCTCGCGGACGCCGCTGTGCGACCGGTCGGACACGGTGACCACCACCGCCCGGGCGTTCGCCGGTACCTGCGCGTCAGCCGTCATCTCGATGCCAATCCCCCGTCTTGCCACCGGTCTTGCTCTCGACCCGGACACCCGTGATGGTCGCCGCCGGGTCCACCGCCTTGACCATGTCGATGAGCGTGAGTGCCGCGACCGTCACACTGGTCAGCGCCTCCATCTCCACCCCGGTGCGGTCGGCCGTCCGCACCATGGCGACGATGGCCACGGCGTCGTCCTCGACCGACAGGTCGACCGTCACCGCTT
This sequence comes from Actinomycetota bacterium, assembly GCA_030773415.1. Classification (GTDB taxonomy): domain Bacteria; phylum Actinomycetota; class Actinomycetes; order JALYNC01; family JALYNC01; genus JALYNC01. The sequence goes on along the minus strand of JALYNC010000178.1, from coordinate 80,372 downwards.
GGACGGCGATCGGATGGCACAGCGGCACCAGGTCCGCTGTCCGCTTGGCCGCCATGATTCCGGCGATCCGGCTGACGGCCAGCGCATCGCCCTTGGGAACCCCGGCTCCGAGCAACAGCGCGACGACCTGCGGCGACACCAGCACCCGGCCGACGGCGGTTGCTGTCCGGACCGTGACGTCCTTGGCCGTCACGTCCACCATGCGCGCGGCTCCGGTCTCGTCCACGTGGGTGAGCCGGGCCTGCGAGGTGGGTGAGTTGGCCGGGGCGCCGGGGGCGCCCGCGGCGCCGCCCGACCCAGCGGAACCGTCGCTCATATCAACCGCTGTTCCAGCACCATGACGGTCACCTGCTCATCGGGGGCGATCTCGGTACGGTCCTCGGGAACGACGATCAGCGCATTCGCGGACGCCAGACTGGCCAGCAGGTGACTGCCCGGCCCACCGATCGGCGTGACCACCGGGCCGTCCTCGGTGTACTCGACGCGTCCCCTGGCGAACTGTCGCTTACCCGCCGGTGAGCTCAGCGTCCCGGAAAGGCGAGCGGAGATCTGCGGGCGGCTCAGCGATGAGGCGCCGAGCATGCGCAGCAGAGCCGGCCGGACGAACGCCTCGAACGACACGTATGCGCTCACCGGATTGCCGGGCAGGCCGAAGATCGGAGTGTCGTTGCCACCGAGCACTCCGAAGCCCTGGGGCATGCCTGGTTGCATCGCCAGGCGGTCGAACGTCACGGTGCCCATCCGGGACAGCACCTCCTTGACGACGTCGTAGGCACCGACGCTGACCCCCCCGCTGGTGACCACGGCGTCCGCCCGGATCAGATGGTCCTCGAGCGCATGCAGCAAGGTCCTGGGGTCGTCCGGGACGATGCCCACCCGGTAGGCGATGGCGCCGACATCAATGGCGGCGGCCGTCAGCATGTAGGAGTTCGAGTCAACGATCTTGCCGGTTCCCAGAGCCGTTCCGGGATCGACCAGCTCGCTGCCGGTGGAGATCACCACGACGCGGGGCCGCGGCCGCGCGCGAACCCGCGACCGACCGACGGCGGCGAGCAGTCCTAGCTGGGCGGGCCCGATCCGGGTGCCGTTGCGCATCACGAGCTGACCGGCCGGCACGTCGTCGCCCTGGCGCCGGACGTGCTGACCGGGCTGCGGCGCCCGGCTGATCCGCACCGCGCGCGTGCCACCGTCGGTCCACTCCAGCGGGACCACCGCATCCGCGCCGGGCGGCATCGGAGCGCCGGTCATGATGCGCGCCGTGAAGCCGGGCTGCACCGTGATCGCCTCGGCGCTGCCGGCCGCGATGTCGCCCACCACAGCGAGCCGTACCGGCTTGCCCTCGGAGGCGGAGCGGACGTCCTCGACCCGCACGGCGTAGCCGTCCATCGAGGAGTTGTCGAAGCCGGGGAGCGGCGATCGGGCGGCGACGTCCTCGGCCAGGACACAGCCGTGGGCGTCCATCAGCCGCAGGTCCAGCGCCTCCATTGGCCGTACCACCGACAGGATGCGCTTGAGGTGGTCGTCTACGGATGTCAGCGTGGGATCCGCCATGGGTATCAGGGGGCCGCGGACGACGGCGGCCGCTGTCCCGCGGATCCCGACCGCTCGGCGACGAAGCTCTGCAGCCACGACAGGAACTCCGGGCCCAGGTCGGGGCGCTCCGTCGCGAGTGTCACCACCGTGCGCAGGTAATCGGCCTTGTCGCCGGTGTCGTAACGGCGGCCGCGGAACACCACCCCGTGCACCGGGCCGCCGTCGGCCGGGCCGCGGGTGGCGAGCGTCTGCAGCGCGTCGGTCAGCTGGATCTCACCACCGCGGCCCGGAGGCGTCTCGCGCAGCACGTCGAACACGGCGGGGCTGATGACGTACCGTCCGATCATCGCCAGGTTGCTGGGCGCCTCGTCCGGTTCAGGCTTCTCCACCATGCCGGTGACCCGCATCACGCCGTCCTCGTCGGTCGGCTCCACGGCCGCGCACCCGTACAGCCGGATGGCCTCCGGCGGCACCTCCATCAACGCGATGACGCTGCCCCCGTGCTTGGCCTGCACCCGCACCAGCTCCGGAAGCAGCGGAGTGGTGGTGTCGATCAGATCGTCACCGAGCAGCACCGCGAACGGCTCGTCCCCCACATGGCCGGCGGCGGCCAATACGGCATGGCCCAGTCCGAGCGGGTCACCCTGCCGGACGTAGTGCAGCGAGGCCAGCCGCGTGGGCTCCTGCGTCCGCTGCAGCAGCTCGGCCTTCCCTTTGGCCTCCAGCGTCGCTTCGAGCTCAAAGTTGCGGTCGAAGTGGTCCTCGAGCGCGCTCTTGCCGCGAGCCACCACCATCAGGATGTCCGACAGGCCCGCCTCGGCGGCCTCCTCGACGACGTACTGGATGGCGGGCTTGTCCACCACAGGTAGGAGCTCTTTGGGAATCGCCTTGGTCGCCGGCAGGAAGCGGGTGCCCAGACCCGCCGCGGGGATGACCGCCTTACGCATCGTCATAGCTGAACCCTAGCTGTCGCAGTGATCCACCTGGCGCACCGTGGTCGTTCGTCACCGATTGTGGTCGTCAACGTTGTCGTCGCGAGCCGCTACGGGACCGCAACTCCCGTCAGGCCTCGGCCTGAGCACCCTGCCGACCGGGCGTGGTGGACAGCGCGTCGGTGGGGTCACCGGCGAGCCGCCAGCCGTCCCGGCCGCCCGCCTTGACGGCGTACAACGCGGCGTCGGCCTGCCGGACGAGCTCGGTGGAGGTGGTGCCGTGGACCGGGAAGACGGCCACCCCCACGGACAGGGTGATCGGCAGTGGCGTCTCGGCGCCCGATCCGAACGGCGTGTCGCGCACCACGGAGCAGATGCGCTCCGCCGTGATGGCCGCTCCGTCCCGGTCGGTCTCCGGCAACAGCAGGACGAACTCCTCGCCGCCGTACCGGGCAAGGGTGTCGACCTCCCGGATGGCGCCCTTGACCCGTGTCGCAAGCTCGATCAAAACCGAGTCGCCGCGCTGGTGCCCGTGCACGTCGTTGACGGACTTGAAGTGGTCCAGGTCGAGCAGCAGCACGGACAGCGGCCGGCCGAACCGGGCGGCACGCTCGATCTCCTTGCCGACGTTCATCGCGAAGTACCGGTAGTTCCAGAGCCCGGTCAGGCCGTCGGTGATGGACAGCCGCTGGGCCTCCTGGTGCAGCAGCACGTTGTCGATGGCGACGGTGGCCTGCCCCGCGAAACTGCGGATGGTGTCGACGTCGTCGTCCCGGAAGCCGGCGAAACCGTCGCGTCCGTACAGGGTCAGCACGCCCACCGTCCGCCCCGAACTCACCAGCGGCACGGACAGCACGTGGCGGGCCGGCGGCTCAGCGGCCGAGGGGATCACTGCCACACCGGTGTTGGCGCCCGATGCCCCTGAGCCGTGCGCGAACGCAGAGCCGTCCGCGACCGCAGAACCGTTTGTGCACGCGGCCACGTCCCGCCAGCAGATCGCCTCGCCGGTCGCCGCCACATGGCCGCTGATGCCCTCGCCGCGCTGCAGCCGCATCGGCGCGACACCATCCAGTCCGCGTGTCACCTTGGCGAAGAGACCGCCGCGGCCCGGCAGCCAGACCACTCCCGCGTCCGCTTTCACGCTCACCAGTGACGTCTCGAGGATCACCTCGAGTATGCGGTCGAGATCGTGGGTGCTCGACAAGGTCTCCCCCAGCCGGTGCAGGTTGCGGCGCAACTCGTCGCGGTTCATCTCCAGCTCGCGCACATTCGCCTGCAGCTCGCCGATCATGCCCTTGATGGAGCCGGCGAGCCGCCCCACCTCGTCGTCCGACCGCACCTGGATGGGCGTGTTGAGCTCGCCGTGGCGCACCCGGTCCGCGGCCTCGGACAGCTCGGTCAGCGGCTGGGTGGTCAGCCGGGCAAGTCGGCGGCCCAGAAACGGTGCGACCAGGATCACGGCCAGCAGCGCGAGCAGCACCACGTTGCGGAGTGCATCGACCGACGGCGGGACCGGCTGGCTCAGCACCACCGTGAGCGGCCGGCCCGGCTCTGGGCTCAGCACCGCCAGCTGCTGATCGCCGACGCGCTCGAGAGAGCCGGCGGGCCGGGCGGCCAGCCGCTCCGCGGCGGCGACCACCGGCCGCATATCCGTGCTGCTGGGCAGTGAGGTGGCAAGCACCTTGCCGTCCCCGATGAACGTGACGCCGCTGCTCGTGGCTCGGCCGACGTCCAAGGCGAAATTCCGGTCCACGTCCAGCACGGCCACGGCCCGCCCGAGGCGCGTGGATCCCCCGAACGACGCTGTGCCGACGAACCACCGGTGCGGTGCGGCGACACTGCTCGTAGCTCCGCACGCGGTGGCGGCCGCAAGCTCCGGGGCCGTTTCGGCGCCGAGGGTGCCCGCCGAGGCGATCACCCGTCCGGACCGGTCGAGGACGGCCGCACCGGAGACCAGTCCGCGAGTGTGGACGTCGGCGACCGCAGCGGCCGGATCGGTGGCGGCCTGGCGACCGAGCACCTCGGCCGCCAGTGACACCCGTCGGCACCGGCCCTCGAGCACCGTCGCCGCCGCCGCACGCCCTGCCTCGAGCTGGGACCCCGCCTGGCGCTCCAGAACTCGGGGGACGAACAGCGAGACCACCAGCGCAGCAATAATGATCGGCAGCAGCACCACGCCGACGAAGGCAGCGGCGAGCCGGGCTCGGAGGCTCATGTCCGGTCCTTCCCCGATCGGCCCCGCGGGAGCGAGTGGTGGTACCTGGCATTGTCGTCGACGGTCAGCCCGGCGACTTTCGAGAGGTCCACCTCGATGTTCGGCTCCAGCAGCTCAGACCTTGAGCCCCGGCAGCAGAAATCTCAGCTGAGATCTGCGCTGCTCGCCGCGCGGAGCGTCCGGCCGGCCGCGCAGGTGACGGCGAGCGCCGAAGCGCTGGCCCGCACCGCCGCCGCGGCGGGCCTGATCCGCCGGGGGACGACGGTAGCGGCGTACGTCTCGGTCGACAGCGAGCCGGGCACCGGGCCGCTGCTGACGGCCCTGGTCGATGTCGGTGCCACCGTTCTGCTGCCGGTGGTGGAGCGCGATGCGGGGCGGCTGCTGCGATGGGGCCGGTTTCCCGACGCAGGCGATCTGCGACCCGGGCCGCTCGGCCTGCTCCAGCCAGCTCCGGTGGCCGGGCTGGACCTGTCCGCGGCGGCGGTGATCTTCGTGCCGGGTCTGGCGGTCGATCGTGCGGGACATCGTCTCGGCCGGGGAGCCGGCTACTACGACCGCGCACTGGCGGGCGGGCACGTGGCCGGCACGCGAGTGGGGATCGTGTACGACGACGAGTTCTTGACCACGATCCCCGCTGAGCCCCACGACCAGCGACTGCACGCGGTGCTGACTCCGGAGCGGCATGAGCTGCTGCCATTGACGCGCAAGGACCTGCGTCCGCACTGACCTCAGTGGAGCACGTTCCCCACTTCAGTTACTCTGCGTTGATTACGGCTACAGTGGGTCACCTTACCAAGTGGCTAGGTTAGGTTCATATCGGCGACGGTATCGTTACCGCCGGTTGGGTCAAGCAGCCGAATAGGGAACGCGCGCGTCGACCGATGCGTGGCGGCACCCTCTCTTTGTGTGCACGAAAGGAAACGGTGTGCCCGTGTCATTTCAGCTGATCCATTTCACCGGGGAGCTGACCTGATGGAGATTGTCGGCGGTTTCGAGAGCACCTACCTGCCGCTGGCCGACGTCGACTGCGTGGAGACGTCGGGGCATGACCAGCGGTGGCGCGAGGACCTGCGGTCCCTGCGCGACTGTGGCGTCCGGCGGTTGAGGTATCCGATTCGCTGGCACCGGGTGCAGCCCGGCCGCGGCTCCTTCGACTGGGGGCACACTGACGAGGTCATGGCGTGGATGGCCGATCTGGGGCTTCAGCCCATCGTGGACCTGGTGCACCACACCAGCTACCCGCGCTGGCTGACCGGTGGTTTTGCCGACCCGGATTTTCCGCGGGCGTACCTGGAGTACGTGGAGCAGTTCGCGCGCCGGTATCCGCAGGTACGCGAGTACACGCTGTTCAACGAGCCCTTCGCCACTCTCTTTCTCGCCGGCCATGAAGCCCTGTGGCCGCCGTACGGCTCAGGCATGGCGGGATTCACCCGTCTGCTGCGGCGCATACTGCCGGCCATCGCCGAGGCGAGCCGCCTTGCTGTGCAGCTTTGGCCGGGAGCCAGGCACGTCTACGTGGACACCTGTGAGCGGCACACGGGCACGCCCGGGGCGCCGGCGCAGCACGCGGCGACCGCGAACGACCGGCGGTTCGTGGTCCTCGACCTGTTCCTCGGCCGGAACCTGGACCCGGCCACGCGCCCGTTCCTGGCGTCGATCGTCGAAGCGGGTGGCGCCGATCTGCTCACCATGGAACCCGGTCGTATCGACGTCTTGGGGCTGGACTACTACGCGCACTCCGAATGGCACTACGACGAGGACGGCGGGCATGTCCCGTCCCCGGTGCCCGGCGGGCTCGCGGTCCTGGCGCGGGAGTACGCGGACCGCTACCGCATGCCGCTGATGCTGAGCGAGACGAACGTTCGCGGCTTCCCCTCCGACCGCGCGTCCTGGTTGCGCTACACCCTCGAGCAGTGCGAGATCGCGCAGGCCGACGGCGTGCCGCTCGAGGGTTACTGCTGGTTCCCGTTCGTGGACTCCTGCGACTGGGATTCGCTGCTGGCGCGCACCGGCGGGCGTCCCGATCCGGTGGGCGTCCTGCCGAACGCCGGGTCGCTTGCCTCCGGGCGCGATCCCGGCGCCGGTACCACCATGCTGGCCGCCTACCGGGCGGCAGGGGCAGGCGGTCGCGCCGCGGACCTGCCGGCGTACCGGTTCCAGGAGCCGCTCAACGAGCGCCTGGCCGGCTTCCTGCCCCAGATGGCCCACTGGCCGTGGCAGGACCCGCCCGCCGTTGAACTTGTCCACCCGCGCGTTGTCAACGACGCGCCCCAGTTGCTCGAGGAGAGCGCATGATTCCAACTACCTCCGCCGGGGCACCTCCGGGGACCCTGTCCGCCGACCTCGTGGTCCTGTCGCACCTTCGCTGGCCCTGGGTGTGGCAGCGGCCGCAGCACCTGGTTTCCCGCCTCGCGGGTGAGCGGGCGGCGGCGGGGGCCCGAACCTGGTTCGTCGAGGAGCCCATCCACGTGGGCGTGGACGAGCCACGTCTGTCCTCCGAAACGATCGACGTGGACGGCGCCACTGTCGAGCGCGTCTGGTACGAGCTTCCCGGCGACCACCCGCTGGCGCCGTTCGGGGAGCCGGGATCGGAGGGCTACGCGTCCGCGCTCACCGAATTGATCGGCACGGAAGCCGACGTCTGGCTCTACACCCCGATGGCGCTCGACCTGGCCGAGGCCCTGACGCCGCGACTGCTGGTGTACGACGTCATGGACGACCTCGCGTCGTTCGCCAACGCCCCCGAGGGTCTGCGCCTTCGGCAGCGCCGGCTGCTCAACGAGGCCGACGTGGTGTTCGCGGGCGGGCGGTCGCTGCACGCCGGTGTGAGCAAGCTTCGCCGCCGCGGGCAGGTGCAGCTGTATCCGTCAGGCGTCGAGACCGCGCACTACGCAAGCTCACGCGCCCTGCGGGCTGCGCCGTCGGACAACCGCCGGCCGGTCGCCGGATATGTCGGCGTGATCGACGAACGGCTCGATCTGGCGCTGCTCGGCCAGCTCGCGGCCCAGCTGGAGGAGTGGGAGATCCAGGTCGTCGGGCCGGTCACCAAGGTCGAGGCGGGCGATCTTCCTCAGGCGCCCAACATCCGCTACTTCGGCATTCAGCCGTACGACCGGCTGCCACAGGTGATGGCGGAGTTCGACGTGGCTCTGATGCCGTTCGCGCTCAACGAGGCCACCCGCTCGATCAGCCCGACCAAGACACTGGAGTACCTCGCCGCCGGCCTGCCGGTGGTGTCGACTCGCGTCGCCGACGTGGTCGCCGACTTCGGCCCGGTGGTGCACTTCGCGGACACCAGCGCCGAGTTCGCGGCCGCGTGCCGCAAGGTCATCGACGATTGCCGTGATGAGCGTGACGCCCGCGTGGCCCCCATCGAGCGGCGGCACGAATGGGACGTCATCGCCGCCGAGATGAGTGCCCACCTCAAGGAGGCCCTGGCGGCGGCGGACGCCGCGCAGGTCCCGCAGACGATGGAGAACAGCGCATGAGTGACAGCCCCCGAATTGTGATCATTGGTGCGGGCCCGACCGGACTGGGCGCCGGATACCGCCTCGCCGAGCTCGGCTACGACAACTGGGTGATGCTCGAGGCGAGCGAGCGGGTGGGCGGGCTGGCGACCTCCTTCGTCGACGACGACGGCTTCACCTGGGACATCGGTGGCCACGTGATGTTCAGCCACTACGAGTACTACGACCGGCTCGTCGACAAGCTGATGGGCGACCAGTACGCGACGCTCAACCGCGAGGCGTTCGTCTGGATGCAGGACCGGTACATCCCCTATCCGTTCCAGAACAACATCAAGGGTCTGGAGCCGGAGACGGTCCTGCAGTGCCTGATGGGAGCCATCACAGCGGCGAAGGAAGCCGGCTCCGTTACGCCGACCAACTTCCGCGAATGGATCCACGCGACCATGGGGTCAGGGATCGCCGAGCATTTCATGATCCCGTACAACTTCAAGGTGTGGGCCACCCCGGCGGAGCTGATGAACTACGTCTGGATCGGCGAACGCGTCTCCGTGGTTGACGTCGAGGACATGCTGCGCAACGTGCTGTTCGAGAAGCCGGAGAAGGCATGGGGGCCCAACAGCACCTTCAAGTACCCCATGCACGGCGGCACCGGCTTCCTCTACGAAGGAATGCGCAAGTACGTCGAGCACAAGCTGGAGCTGAACACCGCGGTGGTGTCCGTGGATCCCGTCGCGAAGGTGGTGCACACGGCGGACGGACGCCGCTTCGAGTACGACGTGCTGCTCAACACGATGGCGCTGAACCACCTGATTGAGCGCTCCGAATCGGTGCCCGACGCCGTCCGGACCGCCAAGGACGACCTGGTGTGGAGCGGCAGCCACATCGTGGGCATCGGCCTGGACCGGCAGACGGATTCGGACAAGAACTGGATCTACTTTCCCGAGCCGAACGTGCCCTTCTACCGAGTCACGTACCTGTCGAACTACTCCCCCTACGTCACCGCCAATCCCGGTGAGCAGATGAGCCTGCTCACCGAGACATCCACCTCGTCGTACAAGCCGGAGGACGGCAGCACGATCGTCGACCGGGTGATCGACGGCCTGGTCGAGACCGGGCTGATGACCGAGGAGGACCGCGGCATCGTCGTTGCGCGCTGGCTGTGCTCGCCGAAGCAGAGCTACCCCGTGCCGTCCGTGGGCCGCGACGCCGCGCTTGGCACGATCCAGCCCTGGCTCCGCTCGCAGAACATCTACTCCCGCGGCCGGTTCGGCGGCTGGCTGTACGAGATCGGCAACATGGACCACTCCGCGATGCAAGGCGTGGAGTTCGTCAACATGGTGCTGCAGGGTGAGCCGGAGACGACGTGGATTCCTCGCGGCGAGGGTGCGGCCGGGGCAGGAATCCGATGAGCGACGGCTGGTATGGCCGCACCGAGGCGGCGCACAGTTACGCCGTGCGCGCAGCGACCGAGGGGCTCTCCGACGCGGCGCTCGGCGGGCACCGGCTGCACGGCAGTGGCGTCCCGCTGCTGGCGGAGGCGGCCGTGTCGTCCGCCACGGCCTTCCTGCGCGCCCCGCTCCTCGCCGCTGTCGCGGAGGCGCTCGCGCTGCACACCCCGGAAAGCCAGTCCGGTGACGGCGGCGGAACCGTCGCCGCCAGCTGCCCGACATGTGGCACGGCCTCCCCGTGCGACACCGCCCGGGCACTGCTGCCCGACGGCGGTCAGTCGTCGGTGCGGACGGAGTAGGCCGGAACGGCGGACGGCGAGGTGTTCCGGACACCCGCGCCGTCGTCCCGCCAGCCGGAAGCCAGGGCCGCCGTCGTGCCGCCGACCGCCAGCAGGACGGCCAGGACGGCGGCCACCGTCCTGGCCGTCCTGGCTGGCCTGCCGGGCCGGAGGACCCGCCCGCTCCAGCGCCAGGCGGCAAGGGCGATCAACACCGTCAGCCACACCGCGTGCCGCACCAGCAGACCGTCGGGATAGCTGCGGTAGTCGGGCAGCGCCGCACGCAGCGGGGCACCGACGGGGTCGGTCACGGCGGCGAATCCGGCCACCCACGTCGCCCGGCCCGCGTGCCCCGCTGCCAGCAGGGCGACGTAGCTGGCGACGCCCACCACGCCGGCGGCCGCGGCCAGCCAGCGTTCGAGACGGCCCGCCGGCTCGAGCTCGGCCAGGATGACCAGGACCGCGAGCGGCAGGACCACCACGACCTGGCGGCCCGGCCACCAGTACCCGTGCATGGTCAGCGCCACGAACGTCGCCACCAACCACCCCGCGGCGAGCGGGCCCAGCAGCAGCAGCCGCGGCAGCTCCGGCCGCCGCGCTATCGAGACCAGCGCCGGAACGAGCAGCAGCCAGGCCGGCGCCCAGGCCACCAGGCCGTAGCTCGAGTCCAGCAGCAGACCGAACAGTCGCAGCGCACGGCCGGCGTAATCCGGGTTCACGCCGACCACCGTGAACTCGCCCGTGGTCTCGAAGTGGTCCCCGCTGGCGTAGACCGTCCAGCCACCCCAGACGAGGCGGTGCACCACCAGGTAGAGAGCCGCCGACAGCGCGAGCACGCCGCTGAGCGTCAGAGCCGAGCGCCGTCTGCCGTCCCGCCACAGCTGCGCCAGCACGACCGCCGCCAGCGCGGCGCCGACGGGCGCGTACTTCACGGCGAGCCAGGGCAGCGCAGTGACCGCTACGGCCACGACCGCCAGCTCCCGGCCGCCGCGACGCCCGGTCGCGGCGGCAACCGCTACCGCCACCGCCAGGGCAGCCGGCAGCTCGGGGTACACCTGCTGGCCGTACACCGCCAGGGGGGCACTGGCCGCGGCGGCCGCCACGCCGGCGGTGCTCAGTGGCAGTGGTAACGCGAGCCGGCGCACGGCTACCCATAGCGTCAGAGCCGCGAGCAGCCCGGCGGCGCCGGCCAGCGTCAGCTTGGCAGCCAGCCAGCCACCGAGGCCCATCGGCGCTGCCAGCAGCAGCGGCAGCAGCGGGTCGTGCGGGCTGATCTGGCGGCCGCCGGGCAGCACGGAGGTCTGGGTTGGTGGCGGGACGTCGGCGAACTCCCGCCACCGGCGGTCGGCGAGCTCGTCGGAGATGTCGAGGTCGGAGTCCTCCCACAGGCTCAGTGCCGTCAGCAGGTACTGCGGCTCGTCCACCGCCGCCTGCGCGGCAAAGATCGAGCGCACCCCCGCGCCCGCCGCCGATGCGGCGAAGCCGATCGTCGCAACCAGTAGCAGCGCCGCAATAAGCCGCGATCCGCGGACGGGCTGGACCGGCCGCGGCGCGGGGACCGAGCCTCCCTGTGGGTGTTCAGCTCCACCCGAGCGCGCACGAGCATCCGGGACCTCACCGGCACGGCGGACGTCAGGCGACCGCGGTGCCGGCCGGCTCATGCTCCGCTGGACGGTTGGGGTCTTGCTCGCCTGCCGGCGCCGCGCCTTCGAGCTGGGCGGTCGCCTGCCGGACGAGCAGTTCGTCGAGGTCGGTGACCGGGCGGAAGCCGACGAGCCGCTCGAGACGCGTGGTGTCGGCCAGCGTGTCGGAGACGTCGTCCGGGTGGCAGGGGTGCAGCTGGACGGTCACCGGTGTGCCCACCGCCCTGCCCACCGCCGCGGTGAGAGTGCGCAACGTGTGGCCCACTCCCGTCCCGATGTTGACCGTCGTGGCCGGATCCCGGTCGAGCAGGGCGAGTAGGCAGCGGGCCACCGCCCGGACGTCGGTGACGTCCCGGGTGCGCTCCATCGACCCGTAGACGGTCAGCGGCAGGCCGGCGGCCGCCGCGGCGATCCAGCGCGAGAGGGCCATGTCCGAACGCTGGTTCTCACCGGCCACCGTGAACGGGCGCACGACGGTGACGGACCGGCCCTGCTCGCGGAAGGTCCGGCAGACAGCTTCGGCGGCGCTCTTGCTCGCCGCGTAGCCGCCGCGGGGAACGAGGGCAGCGGTCTCCCGGCTGGCCCGTCCCGATCGGCTGCCGCCGTACACGGAGCTCGAGGATGCGACGACGACCGGAACGCCGGGGCGCACCAGCGCCAGAGTGCGGCGCACCGACTCCACGTTGTCGCGGGTGCGCCGGACGGCGATGTCGGCCCCGGTGTCACGCACGCCGCCGCAACCCGCCAGGGCGATCACCGCGTCCGCGTCAGTCAGCGCGGTACCGGCGGCATCGGCCGGCTGAACGTCCGCCAGGTCGGCCGCGAAGAAACGGAGCGACCCGCCGGAGCGCCGGCCGGCTGGGAACGGTGATGCTCCCGCTGCAGCCGAGGACAGGGAACCGAGCGGGCGCCGGTCCAGCGCGACGACGTGCTCGCCCCTACCGAGCAGGGCGTCTACGACGTGCCCGCCGATGAACCCGGCGGCGCCGGTCACGACGACAGTCATGGCCACTCCCGCTGGACGATCGGTGTCATTGCACCGGTAAGGGTAGCCTTAGCCTCGATGAGTGCAGCGGCCCGGCCGGAAACGAGCTCCGACGGTGGGGCGGCGAGCCGCCATCGCCGGGGGGCGCGCGGGCGCCGCACGCAACTCCGCCGCCTCGTCGGTGTCGCCGTGCTGGCGGTCGCTCTGGCGTATCTGAGCACGGTGGTCGAAGGGCCAGCGCTCGCGGACGCCGGCCGGGCACTGCTCAGCAATCCGCTCGGCCTGACCGTCGCGCTGGTGTGCTACGCGGCTGCATTCTGGCTCCGGTCGCGTGCCTGGCAGCGGGTGCTACCGGGCCTGTCGGCGGGGCAGTCCTGGGCTGCCCTGCACGTCTCGCTGCTCGGAAACCACGTGTTGCCGTTCCGCCTCGGTGAGGCGTTGCGGGTGACGAGTGTGCTGCGCCGCACGGGCCTGCCCGCAGCGGCCGTCATTTCCTCAGCGGTCGCGATGCGGCTGGCCGACCTGGTCGCGGTGGCGGTGCTGGCATTGGTCTCCGCTCCCGCACTGCTCCTGCAGCTGGTGGGACCGTCGGCGCTCCTGGCGGTGCTCACCGTCCTGGCTGTCGCCCTGCTGGGCAGCATGCTCGCTGTGCGACAGCTGAGCCGCCGGGCGGAGAACGTACGGCTGCCGGGCGCCGGCGCAGCAGTGGCCGCGGTGAGCGCCTGGCTGCTGGAGGCGGTCGTCGTCTGGCAGGTGGCCGCGGGCGCTGGTCTGGCGCTCAGTCCGGCCGAGGCTGTCGCCGTGACGGCGGTGACGATCGCCGCCCAGACAGTGGCGGTCACTCCGGGGGGGTTCGGCAGCTACGAGGCCGCCGCGACCGCGGCGCTGGTGGCGCTGGGCGCTCCACCCGGCCCGGCAGCGGCGGTAGCCCTGCTCACGCATGCCGTCAAGACGGTGTACTCACTGGTAGTCGGGCTGGTCGCCCTGTTCCTGCCGGCACCGGGCTACTGGGGACGCTTCCGGCTGCCCGCCGGCACGCCGCCCCGGCCGGCACGCAGCCGGGTGGCGGCGGACGCACCGGTGGTGGTGTTCCTTCCCGCGCACAACGAGGCGGAGGCCATCGGCGCGGTGCTGCACCGCCTGCCGCCGCGCGTCTGCGGACGACATCGGGAGGTGCTGGTCATCGACGACGGCTCCACCGACCGGACCGCTGACGTGGCCGCCGCGGCCGGAGCGACGGTGCTCGCCCAGCCGCGCAACCTCGGGCTGGGTGCCGCCGTCCGCCGTGGGCTTGCCGAGGCGAGCACCCGGTGCCCGGCCGCCGTCGTCTATCTGGACGCCGACGGGGAGTACCCGCCGGAGGAGATCGACAGCCTGGCCGCACCGGTACTGGACGGAACCGCCGACTACGTGATCGGCTCGCGGTTCGCCGGTCGCATCGACCGGATGCTGCCCCACCGGCGGGTCGGCAACGTGGTGCTCACCCGCCTGCTGCGCTGGGTCGCCCGCCGGCCCGACATCACCGACGGCCAGAGCGGCTACCGGGCCTTCTCCCCCGACGCCGCCCGGGCCGCCGAGATCATCCACGACTACAACTACGCCCAGGTACTCACGCTCGACCTGCTGGCCAAGGGCTTCCGGTACGCCGAGGTGCCGATCTCGTACCGGTTCCGCGAGACCGGCAGCTCGTTCGTCCGGCTCGGACGCTATCTGCGCAAGGTGCTCCCGGCCATGCACCGGGAATTGAACTCGCCGCTACCGGCTGCTCACGAACAGCAGCCGGGCGGCGGTCCGAGCGCGCGTCAGGAGGACTTGCCCTCGTACGGGATGTCCGCCGAGCTCACACCCTGATCCTTGTCGATGTCGTCCGCGGTCCCGGCGTAGTCCCCCGAGGTGTCGACCGCTGCCGGGTCCGGCTCGCCGCTGTGCTTGCGACGCGCGCCCAGGCCCTCGGGCTGCTCGTGCTGACCGATGCTCATGCGTGCTCCATTCTCACCAGTGGCTGCTACGCCTGCGAATAAGCTGTGCTGGCGCAGGCATACCCGATGTACGACGAGCCGCACACGATCCGTGCCCTGCGGCTGCGTCCCCCGCCGGCAGTTGGGTCCGCCGCGGCGCTCAGTCCTCGACGACGTGTGAGCGGAACCGCTGCCGCGCCGCCGACCAGGCGTCCTCGTCGCGCCGCAGTAGGCCCCGGTCCTCGCGGCCCTGCTCCCCGGCCTTGGTTCGTGTCCAGGTGAGCGCGTCCACGGCCTCGTACGCGGTGACCAGGGCGTGGTGGGTGTTGTCGTGGGCGAACAGGCCCAGCCGCCCGAAGGTGGTGACGTCCGCCAGGCCGGCCGCCCAGCCCTCGACCGCGTCCAGAGCGGAGGAGAAGCCGGCCTGGTAGACGGGGTAGACGTTCGGCATCCGCCGTGCCGTGACCGCCGCCAGCCGCACCGGCGGCAGGCCTGTTCGCCGGAGCCCCTCCCGCACCAGCTCGCCCAGATCGGAATCCGGTGCGTTCCAGATGTCGTCCCCGACGGCACAGGGGATCTCGGCGCACAGCACCGTGTGGTCGAACGGGTCGTCCGCGCTGTCCCGGTAGTTGGCCGGCTCGGAGATGCGGGTCACGGGTGTCTCCGGGCCCGGCAGGTAGTGCGCGTCGTACGGCGTCCAGCGGGCGGGCATGCCGTGGCGGGCCCCGGACGGCATGTCCGGCTCGTGTACGAGGTAGACCAGCACCATCGCCCGGAACGTGAGGCGCGAAGCCGCGTCCAGGGCCTCGGCCGGCGCGGGTGGAGCGGTGACCCGCCCGAGCACCGGCAAGGGGACGCTGCTCAGCACGTGCCGCGCCTGCAGGGACCCGGCGGAAGTGTGCACAACCGGCGATCCAGCGACGGTGGTGTCGACGCGATCCACCACGGTGCCGGCATGGATTCGGGCCCCGGCCGCCGTGCCGGCGTCCGCCAGGACGTCGCAGATCTGGCCGAAACCGCGACGCGGGTAGTAGAAGATCGCCCCCTGCCCTGACCCCCGCCGCCCGCGCAGGATGCGGGCCGCCACCTTCCACGGCGAGTCGGCGGTCACCCGCCGCCGAGCCTGCTCACCGTCGATGCGCTCGGGGGGCAGCCCCCACAGCTTGAGCGCGTACGGCGCATACAGCGAGTCGTAGACGGTCGGCCCCAGGCCGGCGCGCAGCACGTCGGCGTACGTGTCCGCGGGGGCACTGCGCAGCGGGCCCGTCGCGGCATCGCGGACGATTCCGCCGACAGTCGCCAGGGGCAGCGCACGCACCAGTTCGGCGGGCCGCAACGGGAACCGCACCCACCGGTCCCCCAGTCGCAGTCGCCCGGAACGGGGGCGCGTCTGCAGGTCATCGCCGAGCAGTGCACGCAGATCGGTGAGGATGTGCGCCGGCGTGGCCGGGTGCAGCCGGTGGCTGCCGTGGTCCACCCGCATGCCGGCCACCTCGAAGCTGCCCGCAGCCCCGCCCAGCGCATCCGCCCGTTCGAGGACCACCACCTCCAGCCCGCGCCCGGCCGCGCGCCAGGCGGCGCCCAGCCCCGCCGGCCCGGCACCCAGAACGACGACGTCGGCCGACTGTGGCAGGTTCACCGCCGAACCGTAACCGGGCGGCGTGACGGGGCCGGTAGGGGGGAAGCATGGCTGCGGCGGCCGCGCAGCCCCCGAGCGGATGCGCCTTGACGGTCCGCTGCCGACGCACGATGGAGGAGCACAGTGGCCAAGCCCGGACGACGGAACGGCGGCGTGCGGCTGGTCGCGTTGGCCCTGACCGCTGCCAGCCTCGTGCTCACCGGGTGCACCACCTCTGCCGGCACCGGAAACGAGCCGTCGCTCGGCGACATCGTGCGGCAGGCCATCGAGGAGGCGAAGGAGCAGCAGGGCACCGGTACCGGCCGCACGGGCTCTGGGTCGCGGGACGTGCGCCTCGATGACGGCAGCAACCGCTCGTTCGACTACGACCAGTACTCGGCCGAGATCGGGGGCGTGCTCGGCTCACTGGACCAGTACTGGAGCGAGGCACTGCCGCAGAACTTCGGCGTGCGATACGTCAAGCCCCGGGGCGGCTTCTTCTACTACCGGTCGGACGAGGGCGGCGGGCCCAAGTGCGGCGACCAGCCGGCCCCGCCCAAGAACGCCTTCTACTGCCCACCGGGTGACTTCATCGCCTGGGACGAGAGCGGGCTGCTGATTCCGTACTACGTGCAGGGCGGGGATTTCGCGGCGGCGTTCGTGCTGGCACACGAATACGGCCACGCGATGCAGGCTCGGCTGCCCGGCGTCGCCAGACTGCCCACGGTGAT
Source organism: Actinomycetota bacterium (assembly GCA_030773415.1). GTDB lineage: Bacteria > Actinomycetota > Actinomycetes > JALYNC01 > JALYNC01 > JALYNC01. The sequence goes on along the minus strand of JALYNC010000178.1, from coordinate 63,564 downwards.
CAAGGAGCTGCAGGCCGACTGCTTCGCCGGCGCCTGGTCCCAGTGGCTCTCGCTGCAGGACCGCGGGCTGGAGGCGGGTGACCTGGACGAGGCCACCGTCGCGGTCTTCAGCGCCCGGGACGTGCCGGGCACCCCCTTCACCGACCCACGGGCGCACGGCACCGGTTTCGAGCGCACCAGGGCCTTCGGTGACGGGTTCGAGGGCGGGCCGCGTGCCTGCCAGCCCGCCGCCGCCGAGAACTGGGTAGTCAACGAGCGCATCCGCTGACCGCCGGCCTGCTGTACGTCGGCTGCGCGCTGGGCGCCGCGGCGTCTTTCGGAGTCGCCGACTTCCTGGGCGGGCTCGCCGCACGCTCGCGCAGCGCCATGGCGGTACTGCTCGTCAGCCAGCCCGCCGGGTTCGTACTGCTGCTGGGCCTGGCGCTGTTCGTGCCCGGCCGGGCGGACGGCTCGGCGCTCTTGCAGGGAGGTCTCGCCGGACTTGCGGCCACCGGCGCGCTGCTGCTGTTGTACGCCGGCCTGGCCGCCGGGCCGATGAGCCTGGTGGCGCCGGTCACCGCCGTCGCGTCCGCCGTCGTCCCGGTCGTCTTCGGCTTGGGGGCGGGCGAGCGGCCGCCGCCCGCCGTGGCACTTGCCGTGGCCCTGGCGCTGCTGTCCGTGGTGCTGGTGAGCCAGGCACCGTCTCAGGCCGGAGCTGTAGGGGGGCGGGCAGACGGGCGCCGTGGGGTGCTGCTGGCACTTGCCGCGGGCGCGTGCTTCGGAACGTTCGCCATCGTGATCAGTCGCACGGACGACGGCAGCGGGCTGTGGCCCCTCATCGCCGCTCGAGGTGTCGGCGCCGTGGTGGTTGTCACGACCGTGGCGGCTCTGCGGCTGCGCGCCCCGCGCGGGCCCGGACTCGGCATGGCGTTCGCCGCCGGCCTGCTGGACGCTCTCGGCAATGTCGGATACCTGGTGGCCGTCCGGAGCGGGCCGCTGACCGTGGCGGCGGTGCTCGTGGCGCTGTATCCGGCGGCGACGGTGCTGCTGGCACGGCTGGTGCTCGGTGAGCGCACGACCGTGGTGCAGCGCGCGGGAATGGTGGGCGCGGCGATATCGGTAGCTCTGATCGCCGCGTACGGCTGACCGGAGCCGCTGCGCTCGGTGGCTCGGCTCAGGTGGGCCCGTACAGCTAGGCCTCCGCCGCGGTGACGTCGGCGACGAGTGGCTCCAACGTCAGCTCGGGCAGCTCGCGCTGCACGAACCGCAACCGCCAGACGTCGGACATGCATGCCAGCAGGGCGCCGTCGCTGCCGCGGGTGAACACCTCGATGCCGGACTTGGACTCCAGCACGGGAACGTCCGCGGCGACGGTGCGGCGGGCCAGGCCGTACGGCAGCCGCTCCACCACCACCGGCGCTGAGAACTCGTGCTCCAGCCGGTGGGCCGCGACCTCGAACTGCATGGGGCCGACGGCGGCCAGCACCGGCGAGGCATCACCCCGGCGATCGGAGCGCAGCACCTGCACCACGCCTTCCTGGTCCAAATGCTCGATCCCGCGGCGGAACTGCTTCGACTTTCCGGTGTCCTTGGCCCGTACCACGGCGAAGTGCTCCGGCGCGAAGTTCGGGATGGGCGGATACGTCACCGGCTCAGCGGCATAGAGGGTGTCGCCCACGCGCAGGGCGGAGGCGTTCACCAGGCCGATGACGTCACCGGGATACGCCTCGTCGATGGTGGTGCGCTCCCGGCCGAACATGGACTGCGCGTATTTCGTGGCGAACGGACGTCCCGTGGCACCGTGCGTCACCACCATCCCGCGTTCGAACCGCCCCGAGCACACCCGCACGAAGGCGACCCGGTCACGGTGGGCGCTGTCCATGCCGGCCTGCATCTTGAACACGAATCCGGAGAACGGCGCCGCCAGCGGACGCACCCGGCCGTCGGCGTCCGAGCGGGGCGTCGGGGCGGGCGCGAGCTCCAGCAACATGTCCAGCAGGTGCCGGACGCCGAAGTTCACGACGGCCGCGCCGAACAGCACCGGGGTCGACCGCCCGGCCACAAAACCCTCGACGTCCAGCGTCGCACCGTCGAGCTCGAGCAGCTCGACCTCCTCGACGGCGCTGCGGTAGGCCGCGCCGTGCGCGGCCGAAGCCTCGTCCGGGGCGAGAACCTGCTCCGCGGCGACAGTCGCCCCACCGGGGGTGCGGGTGAATGCGCTGAACCGGCCCGTCCGGCGATCGATCACCCCGCGGAAGTCCCCCGCCACGCCCACCGGCCAGGTCAGCGGTGCGGGCTGCAGCCCCGTGCGCGTCTGGATCTCGTCCAGCAGCTCCAGCGCCTCCTGCCCCGGCCGATCCCACTTGTTGATGAAGGTCAGCACCGGGACACCGCGGTGCCGGCAGACATCGAACAGCTTCATGGTCTGCGGCTCGAGGCCCTTGGCGGCGTCCAGCAGCATCACCGCACAGTCGACCGCGGACAGCACGCGGTAGGTGTCCTCGGAGAAGTCGGCGTGACCGGGGGTGTCGAGCAGATTGACGACCGTGTCCCGGTAGGAGAACTGCAGCGCCGCCGAGGTGATCGAGATGCCGCGGTCGCGCTCCATCTCCATCCAGTCGCTGGTCACGCCACGGCGGCCGCCCTTGCCGTGCACGGCCCCGGCCTGGCCGATCACGCGGGCGTGCAGCGCGAGGGCCTCAGTGAGCGTGGACTTTCCGGCGTCCGGATGACTGATGACGGCGAAGGTGCGCCGCCGACCGGCTTCGCCGAGCACGTGGTCGGCTGCCGGCGGCTCGTTGCCGGAGGGCGGCAGCAGCTCCGAAGCGATGGTCACCATGTCGAGGGTAACGCCGCCGGAGCGGGTATCCATGCCTGCAGCGCCGCCCGGAAGGAGGACCGTCATGCGACGTGTGCAGCGGCCGATCGGCACGTCCCCGTTACGGGCCTGGATCGACGACAAGATCGCGAAGGTGTACGGCGGTCCGGACATCGGCTCCTTGGAGGACCCGCCACCGGGACCGCCACGCGAGCAGGTCAGCTGCGCTGCCTGCGGCCAACCGATGCCGGAACACGACGTCCTGCGTACTCGGGAAACCAGCCGGTTCCGCTGCCCCGGGTAAAGACGCGATTCAGCGGCGTCGATTACTTCGGAACGCCGGCCCGATCGCCGGCCGATACCCCGTTCCGGAGGACACGTGTACGGTATCCGCCCGCTTCCCCTCGCCGGCTCCGCAGCCGCGGTGGTCGCCCTCGCCTTGACCATGGGCGCCACGCCCGCTGCAGCGGTGGACGCCGCAGCCGCACCGAGCGACTTCCTGAGCGTCGTCACCGCGACGGGAACCAACAAGACCCCGTACGCCCGGACATCGGCCACCGCCACCTGGCAGAGCCTGGGTGGTCAGCTGGTGGGGCCGCCGGCCGTCGTCCGTGCGGTCAATGAGCGGACCTACTACGTCGGCAAGGCAACGAACGGCAACCTGTACGTGCGGACCAACACCACCGGATGGTCCCGGCTGCATTCCACGACCAACTGCGGCAACCCGGCGATCTCAGCCGATAGCACGCACCTCAACGTGACCTGCCGAGGAATCAGCAACGGCGCCCTGTACCTCGGCAAGGCTCCGCTGTCCGCGAGCGCCCCGGTGGTCGCGAGCTGGACCTCCCTCGGCGGCAAAATCAGCAGCGACCCCGCCATGATCACTGCATCCTGGGGCAACGTGTACCTGGCGATCGGCCCGCGTTACTCCTACGAGGACTGGGACGGCACCGTTCGCAGCGGAAACGTCTGGGGCTTCGACCACGCGGACGGCTGGTACCAGTGGGACCTGGACTGCGCGGGCCGCCCCTCGATTGCAGCCAACCGGAGCGGCATCGAGCAGTGGTGGGTCTCCTGCGTCCGCACCGGCGGCTCGGTCGCGTTCCAGCACTACGTCTTCGGCGACGCGCCCGACTACCGCGAGGGCGTCATCTCCGCCACCGCAACTGGCGTTCCCGGCATCGCGGTGTCGCCCGATGGCGGCACGGCCCGCATCTACGTGCAGGGCACCAACAGCGCCGTGTACGTCTCGACGCTGACCAGCGACACGAAGACCGCGTTCGCCAAGCTCGGCGGAGCGGTCATGGGCGGCGTCGGGGCCACCTCGCTGAACTAGCGGATCTTTCCGCGCCAGCCGATGCCTATCGGGCAACACCTATCGGGCAACACCTATCGGGCAACGCCTATCGGGCAACGCCGTGTCGGCACCCGGACGGAACGCCCCGTCCGGGTGCCGCTCATTGGAAGCCGACGACCGGGCGGGGCACATACGGCTCCTCGAGCCGGGTCACCTCGTCAGCGGTGAGCTTCACGCCCAGCGCGGCGACCGCGTCGTCGATGTGCTCCAGTCGAGTGGCCCCGACGATCGGAGCTGTCACCGCGGGCTTGCCGAACATCCAGGCGAGCGCAAGCTGCGCACGGGGCAACCCGCGGGCGGCGGCGACGTCGGCCACCCGGTCGGCGATCAGGCGGTCGTTGTCGTCTGTGCCGTACAGCGTCTTGCCGAACTCGTCGGTTTCCAGCCGGTTGCTCGCCGCGTCCCAGTTCCTGGTGAGCCGGCCGCGAGCGAGCGGGCTCCAGGGCAGGACGCCCACGCCGAGATCCGCGCAGAGCGGATGCATCTCCCGCTCCTCCTCACGGTGGAGCAAGTTGTAGTGATCCTGCATCGAGATGAACTCGGTCCAGCCGTGCAACCGCGCGGTGTACACCGCCTTGCTGAACTGCCAGGCGTACATCGAGGACGCCCCCAGATAGCGCACTCGGCCGGACTTCACCACGTCGTGCAGTGCCTCCAGGGTCTCCTCGATGAGCGTTCCGTAGTCCCATCGGTGGATCTGGTAGAGGTCGATGTAGTCGGTGCCGAGCCGGCGCAGGCTGTTGTCGACCTGCGCGAAGATCGCCTTGCGAGACAGCCCTTCTCCGTTCGGGCCGTCGAAGACGGGCATCCGCACTTTGGTGGCTATCACCACCTCGTCCCGCCGGGCGTACTCGGTCAGCGCCCGACCTACGATCTCCTCACTGGAGCCGTCGGAGTACGAGTTCGCCGTGTCGAAGAAAGTGATCCCCAGCTCGATCGCCCGGCGCAGCAGTGGCCTGCTTGCCGCCTCGTCGAGCGTCCACGGGTGGGCGCCCCGCGACGGCTCGCCGAAGCTCATGCATCCGACGCAGATGCGGGAAACGTCGAGCCCGGTGCGGCCAAGTTTCACGTACCGCATGTCTGCGTCCTCGTCGTTCGCGCCATCACCCGGTCGTCACGGCTCCCGTCGTCACGGTTCCGCTCCTCATCATCGCTTGTCGCGGTTCCGCCCGTACCGCCACGCGGCCACCGCCAAGGCTGCATTCAGCAGAGCATCGGCCAGGAATACCGGCCGGACGCTGCGCCGGAAACGCAGCTCCGCCACGGCCAGCCCTGCACCCGCCGTCGCACCGAGCATGCGCGCGGCGGGCGACCGCTGAGCCGCCGCACCGTCGGCCAACAGTGCCGCACCCGTGGCCACGAAGAGCGCCCCGGCCACCTCGGTCTGGAACCGGTCGGGCTTGGGCCCCGCCACGCGGACGAACGATGGCCAGTGCAGGAACGGCCACAGGCCGCCGGCCAGGTAGTACCAGCCCTGCGCGCGAACGAGTGTTCTCACCTGGCGAACTCCTGATCCGATGCGGGAGTTGGGGCGGCGGCCAGCGGGGACAGCGCCCCGGTGGGGCAGGAACTTGTCGTGATGGTCGGCCTGCAGGGCTCGGGCAAGTCGACCGAGGTGCAACGCACGCTGGCCGAGACACATGTGGTGGTGAGCAAGGACCACTGGCCCAACGCGCGGCGCCGGCAGGCCCGGCAGTTGCGGCTGGTGGCCGAGTTGCTCACAGCCGGCCGCAGCGTCGTCGTGGACAACACCAATCCGTCGCCGCAGGATCGTGCTCCGCTGATCGCGCTGGCTCGCGAGGCCGGAGTGTGCGTCCGTGCCGTCTGGCTCGACGTGCCGGTGGAGACCTGCTTGCGGCGCAACGACGCACGCGAGGGACGGGCCCGGGTACCGGTGCAGGGGCTGCTGGCGACCAGGCGGGCGCTCATCCCGCCGGCAACGGCGGAGGGGTTCGACCGAATCGACATCATCCGTCCGGTCTGACCGCGACGAAGCAGATCGCTCAGGGCGTCTCGCCGGCGCCGTACGCCCTGGTGCGCCGGTCCTCGCCCCGCCGCAGCGGCCCCAACCGTTCGATCCGGCCGGTGAGCGCCCGGAGCCGGAGGCTCAGCAGCGCACCGGCGGTCGCGGCCGGTCCCGGACGGCGCGCGATCCGATCCAGCCGGTCCCGGCTGCGGTCCAGGACGGTCAACGGAAGCGCCGACAGGGTGTTCCCCGGCGGCCGCCGTGCCACCACGGGGTGCGGCCGGGTGGGCGCCACGCGGCGGACGAGCTCCCACGCCGTGCCGAGGCGGCGCAGCGTTCGAGCGTCCAGCACCTCCTGCAGCCTGGGCAGCAGTAGATCCTCCTCGTCCCGGACGTCCTGGCGCAGCAGGGGAATCAAGCGATCGAGAACCTGCGCCCGTCGCGCTTCACCGGGGCGCGTCCGCTCCAGCTCCGTGACCAGTTCGTTGATCTCCTGGTGCTCGGACTCGACCCGCAGCGTCAGGTCGGGGCCGTCCGGCAGCGCCCTGCGCGCCGCCGGCCACAGGACGGCCTCCTCGGCGAACGCGTGGGGAAAGACCAGCCGGTTGATGCGCTGCAGCACCGCGTCCTGTTCCGGTCCGCTCACGCCACGGACACGCTCCAGCAGGCCGTCAAGCTCGGTGTGGTCACGTCGCTGGCGGGCCAGCACACTGCTGGCTCCGCCGAGTTCGGTCACGCTCTGCTGCGCTATCGATCGCGGCACGCTGCTTCCCTCTCCTCTGACTTCCACAGGCTTGTGCCCGCTGCGCGGGGGTCCCAACAGCAGGCCATCTGGCAGCCGGAAGCGAGCACGACGCTGGACGGGAGGCCGTCGTCTGCGGCACCATTAGCAGTCAGACGCGCAGAGTGCTAACGCACTACCGGAACACCCGAGGAGACCCCGTGCCGACCTACCAGTACAAGTGCACCCAGTGCGCCGAACCGCTGGAAGTCGTGCAGAAGTTCTCCGACGCCGCGCTGACCGAGTGTCCGTCCTGTCAGGGCGCCCTGCGCAAGGTGTTCTCACCCGTCGGCGTGGTGTTCAAGGGGTCCGGGTTCTACAAGACCGACAGTCGCTCGAGCACGCCGGCCGCCAAGCCGGCAGGCGACAAGACCGCCGGAGACGCGGCTGCGGGAGACGCCAAGGGAGCCGGCGGGACCAAGACCGAGGCCTCCGGGGGGACCGACGGCTCAACGGGCACGTCCAGCGGTAGTGCCGCACCGGCTGCCGGGCCGACGAAGGCAACGCCGGCATCCGACAAGGTCGCCTGAGAGCTGACAGGCCGTCTGCGGGCTACCCGGCAGTTGTCCACAGCCGCGGCAACGGTCGCTTCCCGGGCGGTTGCAGCCGTTAGCGTCGCCCAGCATGACCGGCTTGAGCGGTGCCCTGTCCGAGCTGCGGCGGGCGGTTTCCTGGCACCGTCGGTTACTGGCCGCCGGGCTGGTGGCTGCAGCCGTCGCCTTCTCGCTCAGCGCGCTGTCGCCCGCCTCGCCACCGACTGTGGCGGTGCTCGTGGCTGCTTCTGACCTTCCGGGTGGGCAACGGATCGACGCAGGTGACGTCCGGACGGCGCGCTTACCGGCGGACGCGGTACCCGAAGGCGCGCTGACCGGCGCTCGGGCCGCGGGGGCGATCCTGGCAGCCCCGGTGCGCCGCGGTGAGGTGCTCACCGATGTCCGGCTCGTCGGACGGGCCCTGCTGTCCACACTGGGGCCCGCGGAGCTCGTGGGTGCTCCCGTCCGAATCGCCGACGCCGGCGCCGTGGCCCTGCTGCGTTCCGGGGACACCGTGGACGTGCTTGCGGCCAGCGCGCCACAGGCTACGGGGGAAGCGTCCGCGTCCGTGGTGGCGACCCGCGTGCGCGTACTGGCGGTGCCGGGCGCCGGTGCCGACCCGGTCGGGACCGCCGACGGGGCGCTCGTGGTGCTGGCGGTGACGGCCGATGCGGCCTCCTCGCTGGCCCGGGCGGCCGTGGACTCCCGGCTGTCGGTGACGCTGCACGGGCATCGGTAGCCTCCCTACGACCGCCGCGCGCGGCTGTCGAACACGAGCGGAATCAGGGCGGAGCTACCAGCCGGAGGTGCGGTGAACGGGTTCAAGCAGTTCATCCTGCGCGGCAATGTCGTAGACCTCGCCGTCGGCGTCGTCATCGGCGCCGCGTTCACCGGGGTCGTCAACGCGGTGGTGACCGGCATCATCTCGCCGCTCATCGGCCTGTTCGGCAGCGGCAACTTCGACAGCTACCAGTGGGACGTCTACGGCAACAACCAGCACGTCTTCCACTACGGCAAGGTCGCCACGGCCGCGCTCAGCTTCCTGATCACCGCCGGCGTCGTCTATTTCCTGGTGGTACGGCCGGTCAACCTGTTGACCGACAAGTTCCTGTCAGAGCCGGACCGTGAGCAGCCGAACGTCACCTGCGCGGAGTGCCTGAGCTCGATTCCCTCCGGCGCCCGGCGCTGCGCCTTCTGCACTGCCGAACAGCCCGATGCCCCGGCGGCGGACGTGCCTCCCGTCGTGGCCGACGATGCGGCGGCTCAGCGGTCGTGATGCGGTGGCCGCTCGTCGAGCAGCCGCTGGTCGTCATCGGGCTCGGGGCGCTCTCCCCAACCGGCATCGGTGTCGTCCCGACTCTGATCCGGCAGGGTGGGCTTCCCCGTGACGCCGGGGCGCTCAGTCAAGGTCGCCGGGGAGGATCGGGACCAGACGCCGCTGCCGGACGAGTTCGTCGCTGCTGAGCTCGGCGCCACCCGGACGTGGCAGCAGCGCGGCGAGCACGCCCACCAGGTCACGCTGGCTGACCATCCCGACCAGCTCCTCGCCCTCCAGGACGGGCAGGTGGCGGATGAACCGGGCCGCCATCTCCCGGGCGGCCTCCGCCAACCCGGTATGGGGTGCGACGGTGAGCAAGTCCACCGTCATGACCTCACCGATGGTGGTTGTGCTCAGATCGAGCCCGCGCGCCATTGCCTCCATGATGTCCCGCTCGGTGAAGATGCCCGCGAGGACACCGTTCTGCGACACCAGCAACGAACCGGTCTGGTACGACCACATCCGGGTCGCCGCGACCTTGAGGCTGTCGTCAGCGCACTCGGACATGGTGGCGCTTCTCATGATGTCGGCGACACGCATCGATCATCCTTCCGGCGACTGCCACCGAGGGTACGCGGACGGACGGTGATCAGCAGCGACCCATCATGCTTGCCGACCTGCCGACGCGGGCAACGGACAGGCGTGTCCGACACCACGAACGCCGCTGATACATCCCGCAAAGAAGCCGACGGCCCGGAACTGCCGCCGGGGCGGGCGACCGCCAATCCGGCGACCTACACCGAGGACGTGACCGGCGCGGACGGACGGACCGAAGGCGGTCGGCTCGCCAGAGTGCAGGTGCCGCAGAGCCCGCCCGAGCCGCTGGACCTGGACGACCCCCATCGCCCCACCTCGCCCTGGTTGCTGAGAGCCGCCGCTGGCTGGAGCTGGCGCATCCTGATCATCGCGCTGGCGGTGGTGCTGCTGCTGCGGCTTGCCGCCGAGCTCCGGCTGCTGGTGCTCTCGATGGTGGCAGCCCTGCTGCTGGCGGCTCTGCTCTTCCCGGTGTTCCGTGCGGTGCTGCGGGTCGGCCTGCCCCGCGGAGTGAGCGCCGCTATCACCGTTCTTGGCTTCGTCGTCGTTCTGGGTCTGCTGCTGACCTTCGTCGGCAGCAGCACGATGGCGCAGTTCGATGAGTTGCAGGCGAGCGTTGGAACCGGCGTGACCCAGGTCCGGGACTGGCTCGTGAACGGGCCGGTCAACATGCGACCCGACCGGCTCGACAACCTGCGTGCCGACTTCACCGAGCAACTGAACCGCAACCGGTCCCGGCTGGCGACCGGCGCGATCGCCGGAGCCGCGGCTGCCGCCACTTTGGCCACCGGCACCCTGCTGGCGCTGTTCGGCACCTTCTTCTTCCTGTTCGACGGGCCCCGGATCTGGGCGTGGGTCGTCCGGCTGTTCGTACCGGACGTGCGTCACCGGGTGGACGGCGCCGGCGCAGCGGCGTGGGCGACGGTGACCGGATACATCCGCGGCACCATGCTGGTCGCCGCATTCGACGCCGTCTTCATCGGCGTGGCGCTCCTGCTGGTCGGGGTGCCGCTGGTGATGCCGCTGGCGGTACTCACCTTCATCGGCGGTTTCATCCCGATCGCCGGAGCCTTGATGGCCGGCATCGTGGCCATCCTCGTGGCCCTGGTGTCCAAGGGCGTGGTGGCCGCTTTGATTATCGCGGGTGTGGTGGTCCTGGTGCAGCAGGTCGAGGGGAACGTGCTGCAGCCGCTGGTGCTGAGCCAGTCCGTGTCGCTGCACCCGCTGGCGATCATCATCGCCATCACGGCCGGCGGCACGTTGGCCGGCATTCCGGGCGCGATCGTGGCCGTGCCGACCGTCGCGGTCGTCAACCGGGTGGGCAACTATCTGGTCGAGGCGCGACGGGAGACGCTGCTGACCGAGCACCAGCGCCGGGTCAGTTCCCGGGCCTTGCCGAAGTAGGGCTCCGGTGGCGTCCGCGAAGGACTCGCCCGGTAGCCGCGAGGCCGACGATCGTTCTCGTCTGGTGGGCGAGATCGCCGCGAACGCCCAGCACGTGGCTCGACTCGAAGCCGAGCACGCCGGGATCGTGGCCGCCTCCCGCGAGTCCAACGCGGACGACGAGCACGATCCCGAGGGCACCACGATCGCGTACGAGCGCCAGCAGGTCGTCGCTCTGCTGGCCCAGGCGCAGCGCACCGGGGACGGACTCGCCCGTGCGCTTCAGGATCTCCACGACGGCCGGTACGGAATCTGCGAGCAGTGTGGGAAGCGGATACCGGCCGAGCGGCTGGAGGCGCGGCCCAACGCCCGGACCTGCATCGGGTGTGCCACCTGACGTCGGGCAGACATCGCCAGCGCCCGGACCCCCGATAGCATCCGGATGTCGGCGTGCCGCCAGCGGATCGCCGTCTCGCGGCACCCGGGCCGGCAGTAGCCAGGAGCGCCCTCGTAGCTCAGGGGATAGAGCATCGGTTTCCTAAACCGTGTGTCGCAGGTTCGAATCCTGCCGAGGGCACAGATAAAGGCGCAGGTCAGCGGTTTGCGCGCCGTTCGGTTAGGTCGACCACGGACGGCGTTTTGCACATGCGTAGCACGCCCGTGACCGCTGCCTTGGGATGATTGGCCCCGTCGCACGGCCGGCATCGTCATGGTCGTGCGTAGCCGGATCTGTCCCCGATTTCCGCAGTCGCTTGCAGTGGCCGTTCTGGTCGACTCAGCCGGCGGTTGCGACCCACCGCGTCGGGTACGGGCGGCGTGCGCATCCGCCTCAGCCACAAGGAGATGTTCTCGATGGGCGACAACGAGCAGTCCCATGCCGACGTCATCGCGGCCAACACCGAGAAGCCGCAGGACGACCGCGACTCCAACGTGGACAGCGACAGCAAGACGGCACAGAACTACGCCGCTTCGGGCGGCCGCAGCCCCATCAACCCCGACGGCCCGGCCGAGGACGTCCGCGCCGAGATGGACAACTGACCGACGGCGGCAACTCCGGCGGGCGGTCATCACGGCGCCCGCCTTACCGGCGCCGGCGCCGCCTCGGTGCCGTCCCCAGCAGCGACCGGGTGATCTCCCGGCCGGCGGCGCTGGCGGCCGACCGGGCGAACGACCGGAACATCGACGACCCGAAGATTCCGGCCAGGGCACCCTCGTGCTCGCGTGGCTCGCGGCGCCGAGCGGGTCGGGCCTGCCTGGACCTCCGCCTGACCGGTTCGCGGTCGGCGCCGCCTGCGGGGGCGGTCGGGACGTCCGGCTCGGCCGGCTCGGCCGGCTCCAGCTTGGACAGCAGTTCCTCGTAGGCCGACGTTCGGTCGATCGGTGTGCCGTACCGGCGCGCCACCTCCGACGTGGCGACGAGCTGCTCCATCTCGTCGGCGGGCAGCGGCCCCATCACCGAGCGGGGCGGATCGAGCCTGGTCCAGGCAACGGGGGTCGGCGCACCGTCCTCGGACAGCACGGTGACGACGGCTTCGCCGATTCCCAGCGAGGTGAGTAGCTCCTCCAGGTCGTACGACGACCGCGGGAACGTCGAGACGGTTCGCCGCAACGCCTCAGCGTCGGCGGGGGTATGGCGCGCAACGCGTGCTGAACGCGGTTGCCCAGCTGAGCGAGCACCTCGTCCGGAACATCGCTGGGAGTCTGGGTGACGAAGAACATGCCCACGCCCTTGGACCGGATGAGTCGTACGGTCTGCGCCACCGCGGTGAGGAAGTCCTTGGAGGCGTCGCGGAACAGCAGGTGCGCCTCGTCGAAGAAGAACACCAGCTTCGGACGCTCGACGTCCCCGACCTCCGGCAGGTCGGAGAACAGGTCGGCGAGCAGCCACATCAGGAACGTGGAGAACAGCGCGGGCCGGTCCTGCAGCCGCGGCAGCTCCAGCGCACTGATGACGCCCCGCCCGTCCGGCGCGAGTCGCAGCAGGTCGGCGCTGTCGAACTCCGGCTCGCCGAAGAACGCGTCCGCACCCTGGTCCTCCAGTGAGATCAGCTCGCGCAGCAGCACCCCGGCGGTCGACTTGGACAGTCCGCCGAGGCTGCTCAGCTCGGATTTGCCCTCCTCTGAGATCAGGTAGGCGATCACAGCGCGGAGATCCTTCAGGTCCAGCAGCGGCAGCCCCGCCTTGTCCGCGTAGTGGAAGACCAGGCCCAGAGATGACTCCTGCACCTTGTTCAGGCCCAGCACCTTGGCCAGCAGCATCGGGCCGAAGCCGGTCATGGTGGCGCGGCACACCGCTCCGGTCCCCTCGCCGCCAAGGGTGTAGAACTCGACCGGAAATCCGGTGGCCATCCAGTCGGCGCCGACCTCCGCCGCACGTCGGACGACCCGCTCACTGGCCTCACCGGGGGCCGCGATGCCGCTCACGTCACCCTTGATGTCGGCCAGGAACACCGGCACGCCGGCAGCGCTGAGCTGTTCGGCGACCAGCTGCAGCGTCTTGGTCTTGCCCGTGCCGGTGGCACCGGCGATCAGCCCGTGCCGGTTCATCATCGACAGCGGTAACCGGACGACCGCCTCCGGACGCGGAGCCCCGGCCTCGACAAGGGCACCAAGGCGAACCGTGGCGCCGTCGAAGTCGTAAGCCCGCTGCACCGTCGCGACTCGATCCTGCGTCACCGGGTCTCCTCTAGTTCGGCTGCGACGTCATGCTCGCCCTACCGGGCGTCCGGCGCACGGCCACCGCGCCAAGCGTCCACACGCCGTAGTAGCACGGGGCGAAACTCCACACCGAGGAAGCACCGTGTTGCGGGCGGGGCGCGCGAGCCGCCGCTACGGCCGCTGCCGGTGCGCCACCAGTGGAAGGACGCCGGTAGCGCCGGCCTCCAGCAGCAGTGTCGCGCCGACGGTGACGGTCCAGCCGGTGCGCTGCACGTCGTCCACGAGCAGCACGGCGCCAGCGGGATCGAAGGGTTCGCAGGTGAGACCCCCGAGCAGTTGGGAGACGCGGAGGGCCGACGCCGCATCGGCGGCCGGGCGCGGCCCAGCGGCGCGCAACGGCTCGACCAATGGCAGGCGCCCGACGGCCGCTACGTGCGCAGCCATGCCGCGCACCCGCAGCGGCGCGGAGCGGCTCGGCATCGGCACGACCGCCGCCGGCCGGGTGTCCCACTGCCGGGACCATGCCGTGAGCACGTTGATCAGGGCTTCTCGCAGCTCCTCGCTCGGATTCGCGTCAGGACCGGCCAGCTCCTGCACCAGCTCGGGCCAGGCGGGGTCGTCGGCGAAGGCGACGGCCCGACCGGCCGCGACGACGGGGATGCGGCCGCGGCGTCCGGCGCCGGCGGGCCACAGTTTCCGGGGCTCGAGGACGTGCACCCGGGACCGCAGGTGCTGCCGGGCGGCGGACACGAGCTCGTCCGGCGGATGCTGCCCGGGAGCGGGCAGCTGCCCCGTGCAGACCGAGCAGCGGCCGCACGCCCCCGCGGACGGGTCGTCCAGGGCGACGGTGAGCACCTGCATCAGGCAGCGGGCACCGGAGGCGTATGTCCGCATCAGTTCGGCCTCCGCGCGGCGGGCGGCGACGATCCGGGCGTACTTGTCGGAGTCATAACTCCAGGGCACGCCGGTGCTCACCCACGACGAACCCGAGCGCTCGACCGCCCCGTCGACACGCAGCGTCCGGAGCAGCGACTCCAGACGCCCACGCCGCACTCCGCTCGCGGCCTCCAGGGCAGGAACTGTGCTTCCGGACGTCCCCGCGTCGTCGAGCAGCCGCAGCACCTGCCGGGCAGCCGCAGGGTCGGGAATCGTGGCGGTGGCGAAGTACTCCCAGATGCGCGGGTCGGACTCGGCTGCGGGCAGCAGCACGCCCACGGCGGTGTCCAGCGCCCGGCCCGCCCGGCCGACCTGCTGGTAGTAGGCGACGGGCGAGTCCGGCGACCCGACGTGGACGCAGAACCCAAGGTCCGGCTTGTCGTAGCCCATGCCAAGGGCGGAGGTCGCCACCACCGCCTTGATCTCGTTGTGGCGCAGGGAGTTCTCGATGCGAGCCCGCTCGTCCGGCGGCGTCTGCCCCGTGTAGGCGGCGACCGAGTGCCCTTGCAGAGCGAGGAAGTCGGCGAGCGAGGTGGCGGCGTCGACGGTGAGTGCGTAGACGATGCCCGAGCCCGGCAGCTCCTGGAGGGCCGCGGCGACCCACGCGAAGCGCTGCACCGGGTCCAGCCCGGGCACGACCGCGAGCCGCAGGCTGGCCCGCGCGAGCGGCCCGCGCAGCACCACGGTCGCCTCACCGAGTTGTGCTGCCACGTCATCGCTCACCCGTGCGTTCGCCGTGGCGGTGGTGGCGAGTACGGGGCTGTCCGCGGCGGTGGCTGCCAGCAGCCGGGTCAGCCGCTGGTAGTCGGGGCGGAAGTCGAAGCCCCAGTCGGAGATGCAGTGAGCCTCGTCGATGACCAGCAGGCCGGCGCCGGCGAGCAGGGGCATCGCCCGTTCCGCGAACGCCGGATTGGCGAGCCGCTCCGGCGAGATCAGCAGCACGTCGACGGCGTCCGCGGCAACCGCCGTGAAGACGTCCTGCCATTGCTGGAGGTTGGAGGAGTTGACCGTCGCCGCCCGCAGCCCCGCCCGCTCGGCGGCGCTCACCTGGTCGCGCATGAGCGCCAGCAGCGGGGAGATCACCAGAGTGGGCCCGCTACCGCGTGCCCGCAGCTCAGCGGTGGCCCCCCAGTACACCGCGGACTTGCCCCAGCCGGTGGCCTGGACCAGCAGAACGCGGCGCCGCTCGTCGACCAGCGCGGTGACCGCCTGGATCTGATCCGGCCGTGGCCGCGCGTCGGAGCCGGCGGCGGCCTGCAGGACCCGGGTCAGCGCCTCCACCGCGGAAGAAGTCACGGGCCGATTGTCGACCCTCGTCCCGGCCGTGCCGCGTCCCGGCCACCCGCGGCGCTCGAGCCGGGCGGCCGAGGTACCTGAATCTCAGGCCGACTCGGGCACCATGGCCAGCGGGTAGACGACGGGGTGCGGCATCACGGCGGCGCGCTCCGCGGCCCGCAGCCAGGCGGCGAAGTCGGCGGGCTTGAGCGGCCGGCTGACCAGGTAGCCCTGCAGCAGGTCGCAGCCCCAGTCCGCCAGCAGCTGCCGGGTCGGCTCGTCCTCAATGCCCTCTGCCACGACCTGCAGCCCGAGGGCGTGCCCGAGCTCGATCGTCGCCCGGGCGACGGCCGCGTCACCGGAGTTCTCGGTGATGCCGGAGATGAACGACCGGTCGATCTTGACTTCCTGCACCGGCAGCGACCTGATGTAACTTAGCGAGGACTGGCCCGTCCCGTAGTCGTCCAGCGACAGCCAGACACCCAGCTCACGCAGCGCGTGCAGGGTCTGCTGGACCCGGCCCAGGTCGGTGATCACAGCTGTCTCGGTCATCTCCAGCAGCAAGCTGGACGCTGGCAGACCCGCGCGCGCCAGGGCGCTGCGCACCCGCTCGGGGAAGGTCGGCTCGATCAGACTGCGGCTTGAGACGTTGACCGCCACGGTGTAGTCGGCTCCGCCGGACCGCCAGCCCGCACACGCGGTGAGCGCCAGCTCCAGAACGACGTCGGTCAGGGGCAGGACCACGCCGGAGTGCTCGGCCAGCGGGATGAACTCGTCGGGGGCGACGAAGCCATGCACCGGGTGCTCCCACCGCACCAGCGCTTCGGCCCCGATGGGTACGCCGGTCGAGGAGGCGACCTTGGGCTGGTAGACCACCGTCAGTTCCCGCCGGGTGATCGCCTCCCGCAACGATGCCAGCAGCTCCAGATGACGGGCGCTCACGGCTTCCCGCTCGGTGTCCCACATCCGCACGCCCACGTGGTCACGCTTGGCCGCATACATGGCGGCGTCAGCCCGCTGCAGCAGCGCGCCGGCGGCCTGCCCGTGCTGCGGCGCCACCGCCAATCCGCCACAGGCGCCGATCACGACGGTCAGGTCGCCGAGCACGAACGGTTCGGCGAGCCGCGCAAGGATCGCGGCAGCCCGCGAGTGCGCGTGCTCCTCGTTCCAAACGCCAGGGAGCACCACAGCGAACTCATCGTTGCCGAGCCGCGAGACGTGCCCCGTGCCAACGGTCAGGGTGGCGAGCCGGTGTCCAGCCTCCATGAGCAGCTCGTTGCCGGTGTCGTAACCGAGCGCCTCGTTGATCTGCGTGAAGCCGTCCAGGTCGAGCACCAGAACACCAGTCGCGGGACAGATCGCCAGCTGCTCCTCCAGCGCGCTCAGCGCGGACCGCCGGTTGGGCAGGCCGGTGAGGGCGTCGTGCAGGGAACGGTGCTCGCTGGCCGCCGCTTCCTCCCCCAACTGGTCGAGCAACTGCGCCTTGTGCAGCGCCACGGACGCGTGGTTGGCCAGCGACTCGAACAGGCGCAGGTCGCTGCCGGAGAAGGCCTCGAGGTGTGGAGCGCGCCCCTCCACCACGAGCATGCCGACGACCTCGTCGTCCACGTGCAGCGGCACTGCCAGCCCAGCCAGCCCGCTTCCGCCTGCGTTGGGCAGCAGCGCGCACCGTCCGGCCATGACGGGGTGACACCAGCGCGGGTAGCCGGCAGGCAGCCGGGTCACCAGCTCTCCGGCCAGCCGCAGCCGAAGTCGGGGGCTGGCCGCGCCGGGCACGATGACCAGCTCGCAACTGGTCGCGGCCAGTGCGTCACGCGCCTGGCGCAGCACCTCCTCGGCCACCGCCGAGGTGCGCATCTCCCCGCCCAGCCGGCGGGTGAAGCGGTACAGGGCTTCGAGCCGGGCGTGCCCGCGGCTCAGCCGGGAGTAGCCGCGGTACGCCAGTGCCAATGTGGCCACCACCACCAGCAGCAGGACGGCCGCCGCCGGCTTGGTCTGCAGCAACACCAGGACCAGCAGCCCCACGGCCGTGTTCGTCACCGCGACGATCAGGCCGGAGGTCACGGCTTCGCTCAGGACGCCATCGTCGTAGGCGCCGACACGCAGCCAGACGACGGCCGTGGTGGCGGCCGCGGCCATCAGGTCGGCCAACACGATGGTGGCCACCGCGACCGCGATGCCGCGCAGCCCCGTCGGGTCCGCCCCCGCGAGCAGCTCCCGGTAGACCGAGAACGACAGGGCCGCCCAGAGCGCGATCAGCGACAGGTTGAAGACGATCTTCTCGAGGGATTGCCGGCGGTGCAGCAGACCCAGCGCCGAGCCCAGCAGCACCGCGCCGAGCAGCCCGATGCCGTCACAGACGACCAGACCGATGACGAGTGGAATCTCGGCGAAGGAGATGGTGAGCGACTCCCGCCGGGCCTGCAGGTGCACCACCAGCAGTTCGGCGGCAGTGAACAGCGGCACCAACGTCCACCATGGGATGCCGCTGGAAGCCGGCGTGGAGCTGGACAGCGGCCCTAGCGCGAGCAGCGCCGCGGCGGTCGCCAGGGCAGCAGTCAGCGCGGCGATCGCCCAGCCTCGGCGCCGCCCTGGTTCTGCCATGCCTGTCAGCTCAGCCATACCTATCGCCTCCGTCCCCTGACTTTCGGCCTGGCCGAGGCTGGGCTTGAGGGCCTCGAGCGAGGCAAGCGGGCCCAAGGGACGGTCACTCGACGCGCTGACCTGCCCCGATGCTCAGCAGCGCGATCTCACGGGCGAGGCTCCTGCGGTCGCCGCCGGACGGAAAGCGGCCCGCGTCCAGCAGTGCTGCCACGGCGGTGACGACGTGGGAGCGACCGGCCGTGGACAGGTCCGCATAGCGGTCCCGGATCGTCCGCAGCAGGTGATACTCCTCGAACGACGGCCGATCGCGCGCCAGCGAATCCGCCAGCGCCAATCCGGTCTGCTCAGGTAAAGGAGCCGGCGCGCCCTGCAGCAGCGCCAGGGTGATCGCGCGGCGCGCCTCGGAGTCGTCGACCATGGTGGACACCCGTTCCGCGAGTTCGCCGGATGCCTCCGGCGCCAGCACCCGCGCCTCGGCCAGCACGGACTCCAGGGCCGACGTGCGGGCGAAGCTGGGCGGCAGCCGGGTGAGCAACGCCGAGAAGGAGGTCTCGAGCTCGGCCAGGGTGCGACCGATGGCCCGTCGAGCCGATGGGGGTGCCAGCGCCGGCGCGGCCGGCGCCGTCACGTCTGCAGCCCCCCGTTGGTCCGCCGGACGCTCCAGCGGACCGGCGGACCCGGAGGAAGACTCCCCCGAGGATGCTTGACCTGCGGACACGTGCCCGGCGGAGTCTCGACCCGCCTCCCCTTCGGCGTCGGAGCGAGCGGCGCCCAAGCGCCGCAGCGGCTCGAGACCGATGGACAACCCGGCTGCCGAGACACTGCCACCGCGAGCAGCGAGCAGACGCAGCAGGCCGGGCAGCCACAGGATGGCGACGAGAGCGGCCGTGACCGGCGTCGCATGCAAGCCCCACAGCAAGCCGTCGGCGGTCATCTCGAGCCGGACAACGCTCAGCAGCAGCAAGGGAACCACCACGGTCAGCCACGGCCACGACGGCCGTGTCACCTGCACATCCGGTTCCATCCGTCGCTTCCCCCCGAGCTGGCGCATCCCCACGAGATGGCGTCCCCGCACGCTAGCGCCGGCCACCGTCAAAAAAAGGGGGGTGTGTCGAGCGGTGCTTCGTCCCCGGGACGGCCCACCACTGGCGCTACAGACGCCCCTGCCGGAGACGACACCTGTAGCGCCATGCCCGTGCCGGACGACAGCTGTGCGCGCGGCGTACATGCCGGCCGGAACCGCCGATGATGAAACGTAGTCGCCTTGCGGATATGGACGGCATATCGACACCTCGCGCGGAGTCGTTTCGCTGTGCAAGCGACGCCGAAGCGGCCGACCTTGGACGACGCCGCGAGTCGAGGTGAACGACCGATCGCCGTGCAGCCTCGCTGTTGCCGAGGCCGCACGGCGATCAGAGCGAAAGCGATCAGACGCGGAAGCCGGAGACGATTGCCTGCAGCTTGTTTCCCATGCTCGACAGTTCTATGGCTGCCGCCTGGGCCTGGGTCACTCCGGTCGCGGTCGTGGCCGCGGCCGAGGCCACCCCGCTGATGTTGGATGTGATCTCGTCGACACCGGACGCGGCCTCGCTCACGTTGCGGGTGACCTCGTTGGTCGTCAGCGTCTGCTCCTCGACGGCGGCGGCGATCGTGCTCTGGTACTCGCTGATCTGTGCGATCACTGCGCTGATCTCGGCTATCGCCTCGACCGCCCCCGTCGTGTCCTGCTGGATGGCCTGTACCCGCCCCGAGATGTCCTCCGTCGCCTTGGCCGTCTCCTGAGCCAGCTCCTTCACCTCGCCGGCGACCACCGCGAACCCCTTACCGGCCTCACCCGGCCCGCGCCGCTTCGATCGTCGCGTTCAGCGCGAGCAGGTTGGTCTGCTCAGCGATCGAGGTGATCACCTTTACGACGTTTGCCGATCTCAGCCGAGGACGTGCCAAGCTCGGTGACGGTGGCGTTGGTCTTCGCGGCCAGGGCGACGGCTTCGTTGGCCACCTTGGACGCGGCGCTGGAGTTGCTCGAGATCTCGCGGATCGACGAGTCCATTTCGCCCGTGCTCGCAGACACCGTGCGGACGTCCGTGCTCGCAGACACCGTGCGGACGTTCGTGCTCACCTCTTCGGCGGCGGCAGACACCGACTCCGCCTGAGCGCTGGCCTCCTCGGCGGCTGCGGAGATCTGGACGCTGGTCGCCGACAGCTCCTCACTGGAGCCGGCGAGGGTTATCGCGCTCGGCCATCGTCTGCACGGTCTCGCGCAGGGTGTCGGCTGCTGCGTCGAGCTCCGAGGCCATCCGGCCGACCTCGTCCCGGCTGGCCACATTCGCCCGCACCGTCAGGTCGCCATTGGCGAGCGCCGTGGCCACGCCCGACACCGCCTTCAGCGGCCGTACGATCATTCGGGCGACCACGGTGCCCATCAGGAGAGCGCCGACGACTCCGGTTACGAGCAGGCCCAGCATCAGGGAACGCCCGCCGCGGTATGCGGACTCCGCCTCCGCCAGGAACGTGGCACCGGCCTTGTCCTCGATATCGATCAGGTCGCCGAGGTTCTTGTGGGCCTCGTCGAACAGCGGATCACTCTTCGTGGACCGCACCGTCAGGTACTCCCGCACCTTGCTGCCCTCCGCGAGCGGCACGAGCTCGGCGTCACGCACCGCTCGCCACTCCTTCAAAGCGGCGGCAAAGCCGTCCCGTGCCTTCTCCCGTCCGGTCATGTCGGTGGAGGTGTACTTCGCGAAGTGCTCGTCAAGGGCGGCGTCATTCGCAAGCAGCTCCTGGGTGACCTTCGCCATGGCTGCCGCGTCGAGCTGCAGGGTGAGCTCGTTGATGAGGTTGTCGCTGGCCTCGAGCTTCTGGTTCACCACGCCGAGGTCGGCGGTGGGAACGAGGACGTCGGTGTACAGGTACGTCATCCGGTCCTGGTTCGCGGCCAGCTTGGTGATGCCGACGACGCCGACGATGACGGACACCGCCGCGACGATGCCCACGGTGCCGAGGATCTTGATGCGCACGGGGATGTCGCCGAGCCGTGCGAAGAGGCCGCGGCGCGGCGTCGAGAACTGTGATGACACGTCTGCTCCTGCAACTGATCGCTGCATCTAGCGCACGAGGTCAGGGTTCGCGCCGCGCCGGAAGGTCGTGTGATGAAGAGGTTCTCGTTCGAAGCACCCCGGCACCTTGAGCGCCCATGTCCGATCTCGTCAGTAGTGACTAGGCCGACCCCGTGCGAGACGCGAACGACACGCCGGCATTCCGCCGCATGGCCCAGCCACTTCCGGGCGCGCACGTGAACTGCCGGCCTCGACATTCAGCGGGGATACGCCAAGACGTTGGAGGCCGCGACCGACATCCACAGCCGGGAGCCCGGGACCGGCTGGATTTCCCCCAGCAGCGCCGACGGCACGTCGACGAGCGCCGGCGGCTGTCCCTCCAGCCGCACGCGCACGCTCAGGCCGTGCTCCTCCACCGACGCGACACTCCCGCTCCAGATTGACACGCCCTGGGCCGCAGGAGGCTGCGACCGGCGCAGGGTGATCGCCGTCGGCGCGACGTTGACCAGGACTGCCCCGACAATCGGCTCGGCGGATTCGAGTGTTCCGCCACCGTCCAGCCGGACTCGTGTACCCGAGGCGATCCCGCTGTAGAGGTTGACGTTCACCAGCTCGGCGACGTAGCTGGTGCGCGGCCGCCGGGCCACCTCGGCCGGGTGCCCCGACTGGACCACCCGCCCGCCCTCGAGCACAACGATCCGGTCGCCGAGCACCATGGCGTCCAGCGGGTCATGGGTGACAAGCAACACCACACCGCCGTACGCGCGAAGGTCGTGTCGCAGCTGGCTGCGGACCTGCGCCCGGGTCGCCGCGTCCAGCGCCGACAGCGGCTCGTCGAGCAGCAGTGCCGCCGGCTCGGTGACCAGCGCCCGGGCGAGCGCGACCCGCTGCGCCTGTCCACCGGAGAGTGCGCCGGGCCGCCGGACCGCCTGCTCGACCAGGCCGAGCCGGGCCAGCTCCTCGCCGGCGCGCCGGCGTGCCGTTGCCCGGTCGACGCCGCGGGCGCGCAGGCCGAATGAGACGTTGTCGAGTGCGCTCAGGTGCGGAAAGAGCAGATAGTCCTGGAAGACCATCCCGATGGGCCGGCGCTCCACCGGAATCCGGATGCCGGCAGCCGGGTCGTCCAGCGTCGTCCCGCCGAGCGTCAACCGCCCGCCGGTCAGCGGGTGCAGTCCGGCCACCACCCGAAGCAGGGTCGTCTTCCCGGCCCCGTTCGGGCCCAGGATCGCGACGACCTCCCGTGGCGGCGAGTTCAGCTCGACGGACAACTCCAGCTGCCCGCGGCGAGTCCGAACCCGAGCCTCGAGGGTCACCGCACCGACCCGCTCCACTGCCCCCGAAGCGCGGTGAGCACCGCGACGGAGACGGCGAGCAGCAGCAGCGCCAGCGTGATCGCTGCCTCAGGGTCGGTCTCCAGCGCCAGGTACACCGCCAGCGGCATCGTCTGAGTTGTACCCGGAAAGCTGCCGGCGAACGTGACCGTGGCGCCGAACTCCCCCATCGCCCGCGCCCAGGCCAGCACCGTCCCCGCCGCCACCCCGGGTGCGATCAGCGGCAGCGTCACCCGCCGGAATGTGTACCAGCGGGAAGCGCCCAGGGTCGCCGCCGCCTCCTCGAAGCGCGCATCGGCGCCCCGCAGCGCTCCTTCCACCGCCAGCACCAGGAACGGCATGGCGACGAACGCCTCCGCCAGCACCACGGCGGCCGTCGTGAACGGCAGGCTGAGCCCGAGGTGCTCGTAGAGCAGCCCGCCGATCAGGCCACGGCGGCCGAGCAGCAGCAGCAGAGCGACGCCACCCACCACCGGAGGCAGCACCAACGGCACCGTGACGAGCGCCCGCAGCAGGCGGACGCCCGGCGCCCGCGACCGAGCGAGCACCCATGCCAGCGGAAGGCCCAGGACTAGACACAGCGCCGTCGCAAGCGTGGCCGACACCAGCGACAGCCGCATGGCGGTGACAATGGTGGGGCTCGCGAGCTGAGCCGGCATGGCCCCCCAGGGAGCCCGGATCAGCAGGGCAACCGTCGGCAGCACCAGAAAACCGACGGCCAGCGCGGCAGGCGCGAGCAGCGCCGGGGGCACTCCGCCGGACGCGGGGCCCGCCTCAGCCGGCCGGCGCATCGAATCCCGCGTCCCGCAAAATGCGTTGGCCTACCGGGGACAGCAGAAGGCGCACGAACGCCTGCGCGGCGGCGTCGTTGGGCGCGCCGTCCAGCACGGCTATCTGGTACGGGTTGATCGCCCGCGCGGCCTCAGGGAAATCGATGCCCTCCACCTGCCGGCCCGCGGCCGAGATGTCCGTCCGGTACACGAGAGCGGCATCCACCTCGCCGAGCCGAACCCGCGACAGTGCGGCGCGTACGTCCCGCTCCAGCGAGTCAGGCGCCGGCCGCACCCCTGCGGCGGCGAACGCCGTCGCGGAGGCGGCACCGCACGGCACCTGCGGTGCGCAGAGGGCGAACGTCCGCCGGACGTCGGCGAAGTCGCGCAGCGCCCTCACCCGGCCCGGGTTACCGGCGGGGATCGCGATCATCAGGCGGTTACGGGCGAACTCGGTGGGCGTTCCGCTCACTGCCTTGCCCTCGACCGCCACCTGCATCGTGGCCGGGCTGGCGGCTGCGAACACGTCGGCCGGCGCGCCGGAGGTCACCTGCTGGGCCAGTGCTGAACTGCTGCCGAAGTTGAACCGCACCGTCGTGCCCCGGTGCTGCCGGCGGAACTGCTCGTCCAGCGTCGCGAAGACGTCGGTCAGCGAGGACGCCGCGAACACGGTGACGACGCCCTTCACCGTGCCGGCCGTTCCGCCGGACGCGTCGGTGCCCTCGGAGGCGGCAGCCTCCGGCCGGCCCGAGCCGGGGTCGGAGCAACCTGCCGCTGCCAGCAGGCTGACCACCAGCGCCAGAAATACGCGCTTCACGACGACTCCGGAATCTCGACGACCACCTGCGTGGCCTTGACGCTCGCGACGGCGACGCTGCCCACCTCGAGGCCAAGTTCCTCGGCCGCCTCCCGGCTCATCAGGGAAACCACGCGGAAGGGCCCAGCCTGCAGGTCGACCTGCGCCATCACGCCGTCGAGCTGCACCCGGACGACGATGCCGCGGAAGCGGTTACGGGCGGAGGCTCCGACGGTAACTCCGGGCTCGGGCGCCGTCCGCAGCTCCTGGGCCAGCCGGGCCAGCTCCGAGCCGGCAACGCCGAGTCGGCCATTGTCCAGACGAACCGTCGGGAGCCGTCCGGAGTCGGCCCAGCGCCGAACCGTGTCGTCGCTGACGCCGAGCAGCTCAGCTGCCTCGCCGATCCGAAACAGGGTCACGCGGTCAGCGTACATCCGCATCTGCGGCTAACGCCTGCCCATGTCTGCGCGCCTGCGGATCGAGCAGCGCGGCCGGGAGTCGCTGCGGGTTCCGCTACCCGGAATCGACCGGGGTCAGCTGCGCGACGTAGACGGCACGCCCCGCCCCGGCCGGCACCTTCTCAATCAAGAACCTGCACTGCAGGACGTCACCGCTGCGGGTCAGCACCGGCAGGGTCAGTGGAACGCCGATGGCGTTGGTCACCCCCGTGGTCAGGTGGCGGGTAAAGCCGGCCACGTGCGCCTCGCGCAGTTCCGGCGGCATGACGGCCACGACGCGCTGCCCCACGAGGTCCTGCTCGCTCCAGCCGAGCAAGCGGGCGGCCGCTGGGCTCATGGCAACGATGCGGTTGTTGTCGTCCGCCGCAAGGACTGCGCCCGGCGCGTGCCGCACGGAAGAGCTGTCCCAGGCAGCCGCGGAGCCCTGGTCCTCCATAGCGTGACCCCGCCCAGTCGAATGCGAGACGCTCCCCCACGGCAACGGCTCCACACCGGACAGTTGGGCGATGACCTGCTCGCAACACCAGTCCCGCAGCCCGACGATCTCCGGTAGTGCGGGACGGATGAGCAGCAGGTCCTTGGCGGCGAGCTGATTCGATCTGTCCAGCACGTCCTGCAGGACGGCGAACTTGGCCGCATCCGCCGCGTCGGCCAGCACCTCGACATCCAGCGCCGCCGGGACGTCCGGAAGGGGGCCGGGGTGGTCGATGGGCAGGGTTCCGGACGGTACGCCTGCCGCCCGGGCACGGTTGAGTGCCCGATCAACCCCCGAGACCAGCATCGCCCTCGCCAGTTCCGCGAGGTACAGCGTCGACTCATCCGCCTCAGAGCCCTGGTAGAGGAAGAACTCGCGCATCAGGGCGTCGTGATGCTCCTGGGCGGCGAGCCACAGCGCCATCGGCATGCCGAGCAGCAACACCACCAAAGAGCTTTCAGTGCTGGGCTGCGCGTCCGAAGCGTTCCAGCCGGCGGAAGCCGACGTCGGCTCCGCGCCGAGCGTGAACCACACCACCTTGCCGACCTGGGCGATCGGCTCGACACCACAGGCCGTCGTCAGTAGCTCGACGAGCTCCAGCCCGCGGCCCGTGGTGGCCGATTGGTGATACGACCGCTGCATCGGCAACGCCGGGCTGCTGTCCTGCACCTCAACCCGGACGCTCTCCGCTCCCACCAGCACGCGCACCTCGAGCGGGGTGTGGGCGTGGATCACGGCGTTGGTGACCACTTCGCTGACGGCGAGCTCCGCCGCGTCGATCCACTCGTCCCTGCCCAGCTCCGACAGCACGCCGAGGACGAACCGGCGGGCTTTTCCGGCACTGGTGGGGTGTGGCGGGAGGCTGAGGGCGTACGTCCGCACCGGAGATGGTGAGGAGTCGGACATATCCACATCGTACGCAGGGCGCACGGCCCTTCCGGCTGGCGGGCGTGGCAGGATCGCCGGTGGCCGATGCGGCCGGAGACCCGCCCGGCGCCGGTCGCCGGATCTCCCGGAGGAAGGTCCGCCATGTCTGTCGATTCGCTAGCCGGAACGCCGGCACCTCCCGACCGCCTGGTGAACGTCGCCAAGCTGACGACGGCCTACTACGCGCTGATCCCCGACCCGGCCGAGCCGAGCCAGCGCGTCTCGTTCGGGACGTCGGGGCACCGCGGCTCGGCTCTGCACCGGGCGTTCAACGAGGCGCACATCCTGGCGACCACGCAGGCCATCTGCGACTACCGGCGGGCCGCTCGGATCGACGGGCCGCTGTTCCTGGGGTTCGACAGCCACGCCCTGTCCGAGCCGGCGCTGGTCACGGCCCTGGAGGTGCTGGCCGCCAACGAGGTGCACGTGCTGCTGGACAGCTCCGGCGGCTACACCCCAACACCCGCCCTGTCGCACGCCATCCTGCGGCACAACGCGGGGCGCGAGTCCGGGCTGGCGGACGGGATCGTGATCACGCCGTCGCACAATCCGCCGGAGGACGGGGGCTTCAAGTACAACCCGCCCAACGGCGGCCCAGCCGACACCGACATCACCAGCGGCGTGCAGGACCGGGCGAACGAACTGCTGGCCGCGGGCCTCGCCGAGGTCCGGCGCATGCCGTTCGAGCGGGCGCGCAGGGCGGCGACGACCGGCACCTACGACTTCCTCGGCAGCTACGTGGACGACCTGCCCGCGCTGGTCGACCTCGACGCCGTGCGCTCGGCAGGTGTGCGGATCGGGGTCGATCCGCTGGGCGGCGCCAGCCTCGCCTACTGGCAGGCAATCGCCGAACGTCACCGGCTCGACCTCACCGTGGTGAACGAACGGATCGACCCCGCGTTCAGCTTCATGACCCTGGACTGGGACGGCAAGATTCGCATGGACTGCTCGTCCCCGCACGCCATGGCGAACCTCGTCGCGTTGAAGGACGACTTCGACATCGCGTTCGGCAACGACGCCGATGCGGACCGGCACGGCATCGTGACGCCGACGAGCGGTCTCATGAACCCGAACCACTACCTGGCCGTGGCGATCCGGCACCTGTTCGCCACCCGCAGCAGCTGGGGCGACCGAGCCGGGATCGGCAAGACTCTGGTGAGCAGCAGCATGATCGACCGGGTGGCCGCCGAGCTCGGTCGGCAGCTGATCGAGGTGCCCGTCGGATTCAAGTGGTTCGTGGCCGGCCTGCAGGACGGATCCATGGGGTTCGGCGGCGAGGAGAGCGCTGGCGCATCCTTCCTGCGGCGCGACGGCGGGGTGTGGACCACCGACAAGGACGGCCCGGCGCTGTGCCTGCTGGCGGCTGAGATCACCGCCGTCACCGGCAAGGACCCCGGTCAGCACTACAAGGACCTGACGGAGCGGCACGGTGCGCCGGCGTACACGCGCGTCGACGCCCCCGCCACCCGCGAGCAGAAAGACGTCCTGAAGCGCCTGTCACCGGAGCAGGTGACCGCCACCGAGCTGGCCGGGGAGCCGATCGTGGAGCGGATGACCCGCGCGCCGGGCAACGGTGCGGCGATCGGCGGGCTGAAGGTGACGACGCAGTCCGGGTGGTTCGCCGCCCGGCCGTCCGGCACCGAGGACGTCTACAAGATCTACGCGGAGAGCTTCCGCGGCCAGGAGCACCTGCAGGAGCTGCTCGCAGGCGCCCGGACGGTGGTGTCGGGGGCTCTGGGCTCGTCCTGACCAGAGGCCCTTGCCGGGGCGGCGTCCCCGTCCCCGCCAGCCGGCGAGGGAGCCACGCTGGCGTCGCCGTTTCAGCCGGCCGTGCCGAGCAGCTGGTCCACGGGCGCGTAGTCGTCGGTCAGCGGCTGCGCGCCGGCTACGAAGGCCGTCAGCCGCTCTCGCGTCGCCAGCGTGAGATTCCGATTGTGCTCAGCGAGCCGGCGGCTCAGCGCCGGCAATGGCAGCGGCGCATCGGACGCGAGCAGCACGAAGTTGCCCCCCGACCGTCCGTCCAATGACTCGGGTGCGGCCACCACGGCGACGTGCTCGAACTCGGCGTTGATAGTGGCGATCTCAGCCCGCACGAGGGCCGACGGCGGGTAGTCGATGACGTTCAGCGCATACAGACCGCCCGGTCGCAGCGTCCGGCGCACCTCGGCTGCCGCTTCCCGCGTGGCCAGATGGAACGGAACCGCCACGCCGCCGAATGCGTCCCCGACCACCAGGTCGAACGTGCCAGGGGACTGGGCACGCACGCCGGTGCGGCCGTCACCGATGCGGACCCGCAGCTCCGGACCGATACGCAGCCCCAGCCGCTGATGATCCAGCTCAACGACCCCTCGGTCGATCTCGAGCACCAGGCTGCTGCTGCCGGGGCGCGTCGCGGCGAGATAGCGCGGCATCGTGAAGCCACCGCCGCCGACGTGCAGCGCCCGCACCGGCTCTGCCGGAGGACGGAACACATCCGCCGCCGAGGCGATGGCCTGGATGTAGGCGAACTCCAGATGCGTCGGGTCGTTCAGATCGACGTAGCTGTGCCGCAAATTGTCCAGCTGCAGCGTCCGGCCGGACGGCCTGATCGGGTCCTGAACGACGCGGGCGCAGTGGTAGGCGGTCTCCACGTCGCAGGCGACCGGGGCCACCGACACCAGACCTGCTGCGATCAGGCCGGCGACCGCGATGCCGGCCACCCCGGCGGCGCCGCCATCCGCGCCTCGTGTCGCCGGGCGGCGCAGGCGCAGCGCCAGCTGCAGGCCGGCCCCGCCGATCACCAGCCCCAGGCCCAGCGACAGGACGATCGTCGTGCTCGGCAGCGCCGCGACGAGCACGAAGCCGGTGACGAACGTCGCGGCTATCGCCCCGGCGGTGGCGATGCCCGACAGCCGGCCGACCACCGAGCCGGTTGCCGCCAGATCCCGCAACTGCAGCTTGATCACGAGCGGGCTGACCGCGGACAGCACGGCAGCCGGGGCGAAGATCGCGATACCGGCGACCAGCAGAACACCGCCCGCGTCGGTACCGCGGCTCGCCTCGCCGGCGATGCGCACCGCTGGCAGGGTCAGCATGCTCAGCACGCCGCCGACCATCAGCGCGGGCGCGAGCAGCCGCCGGGGGTTCACGACGTCCGCCAGCCGCCCGCCGACGAGGGCCCCCAGCGCGATGGCGGCCAGTGCCATGCCGATCACCGCGGAGTTCGTCTGCAGGGTGACACCGATGTACGGCGCCAGCAGGCGAATGGCGACGATCTCGAGTACCAGCACCGCCCCCGAGGCGGCGAAGACGATCAGCCCGGCGAGCCACGACGGAAGGGCGGCGCCCGGCGCATCCTGCTGACCATTCATGGAGTCATCCTGCGTGGCGGGCCGGTCGGCCCGCCAATCCGGCCGGCGGTACCCGCGCGGATAGCGGGGACCGCGGACGTCTTGCCCCGGCGGGGGCGTGGCGTCCACGGCAGCAGGGCAGTAGGACCGCAAGCATGTCATTTCCGTCCCGCTCGATCCCGGAGGTCTCCATGGACACCACATCTCATACCGGAACGGCACATCCTGACTTGCCCCGTGGAGCCCATGGAGCCCATGGCGCCGCTGGCACCACGGCTCCTCTGGGCACCGCCGACACCGGTTCGGACGGCATCACCGTGATCCGTTCCGAGGAGCGCCTCGTGGTCGGGGCCGAGAGCCGCCCCGCCGAGCTGGTCCGCATCACCAAGTACGTGGTCACCGAGGAGCAGACGGTCACCGTCCCGGTGCGGCGCGAGCACATCCGCATCGAGCGGCTGCCGGCACCACAGGACGGACCATGGCGGCCGGTCGACCTCCTGGCCCGGCGTGACCCCTCGATTCCGACGTACGAGGTGGTGCTGTCGGAGGAGATTCCGGTGGTGACCAGCGAGATCCGCCCCCGCGAGGTGGTCCGGGTCTACGTGGATCGGATCTCGACGGAGGAGACCATCACGGCTGAACTGCTCCGCGAGCAGGTCGATATCCAGACCAGCGGCACCGTCGGGCCGCGGACGCTCCAGCCGAACGAGCGCGACATTGCGGACGGCACCACCGACCGCCCGGGAATCATCTGACGACGGCCCGCGACGCGCCGCCGGCAGGCGGCCGGGCCCGCGCGCCAGGCCGAACCAGATTCGGCACGACGAAGAGACACCACGGGTCAGTTCCCGACCCGCCAGCCGCCGTCAGAGCTGGCGGATGCTGCCGCCGTCGGTCCGGGGAACCTGGTACGCCTGCGTGGGCGCGTCGTCGTACTGGCCCGCGAGATAGCCCTCGGCCGGGTAGGCCGGATCGCCCTGCGGGGTGGAGAACGAGTCGGTCGCCGACGTGCTCTCCTGCACCTGACGACGGGCCCGGGGAGCTTCGTCCTCGACCCGGTTCAGCGCGCGCTCCAAGCGACTCTGCATGGGGCGGATCAGACCGCCGCCGACCCCGACCACTGTGACGCCGACGAGCGCCACGAGGATTGCCCGGTAGGTGTCATGCACGATTTGCGGAGCGATCTGCAGCTGGCTCAGCGCGGCGAAGACGCCGATGCCCAGGATGAGACCGGACGCAACGGTGGCCAGGATGTTCCCGTAGCCCAGGCCGCCCAGCATGTTGCCGAGGAGGTCCTTCACCACCTTGGCGGCGGCGGCGGCGAAGACCACGATCACCAGGGCGACGAAGATTCGGGGCAGGTAGGCCACCATGGCCGCGAGATAGGCGCTAATCGCGTTCGGCCCGAAGACGTCAAAGGCGAGCGTCAGGCCGATCAGCAGCACGGCGTAGTAGGCCAGCTTGGCGACGATGTCGCTGGCGTCGTACTTGCTCTTGGCGAGCGCCTGCTTGATCCCACCGCGCTCGACAGCGCGGTCGAAGCCCAGCCGTTCAAGGATGGCGTTGACCGCCTTTGCCAGTACCTTCGCCACGAGGAACGAGATGGCGACGATGACCAGGAAGAGCAGCAGTTTCGGCACGAACGTCGCAGTCGACGCCCAAGCGTTGTTCAGGCCCGACTCGACGTCGAGAGCCACCGGCAAAGCCATGCGATCCTCCGGAGGACAAGGGAGACAGAGGTACTTCCGGACCGGCATGCCCGGATCAGCACAAGTGAGTCGCGTCGGCTCGACAATCTTTCAGCGTCTCGCCAGCTGCGCGGGCGACGCCGGCGAGCGCAACGAGCGAGACCGTCGCCGGCGGCATCGTTAGCCGAGCTCACGAGTTAGGCTAACGACATGCCCTCTCCTGCAGCCGACGCAGTGCTGTCAGCACAGCTGCGCATGTCGGTGATGCGGCTGTCCCGCCGGCTACGCGGGGAACGGGCCGACGCGTCCCTGGAGCTCACTCTCACGCAGCTGGCGGCGCTGGCGACCGTGCACGTCTCCGGCCCTCTGACGTTGCGTCAGCTCGCCGATGCCGAGCGGGTGCAACCGCCATCTATGACCAAGGTGGTTAGCGTCCTGGAACAGCGCGGTCTCGTCGACCGCGCCGCGCACCCCACTGACGGCCGTCAGGTACTGCTGTCGGTCAGCCCGGCCGGCAAGGCCCTGCTGCACGAGGACCGGCGACGCCGGGACGTCTGGCTGTTCCAGCGCCTACGCACATTGACTCCGGACGAGGTGGCCATCCTGCGGCAGGCAGCACCCATTCTCGAAAGGCTGGCGAGGACGTGACGCCGGCATTCCGCTCCCTGCGTCACCGGAACTACCGGCTGTTCGCCGCCGGCCAGCTGGTCTCCGTCACCGGCACCTGGATGCAGCGGGTGGCGCAGGACTGGCTCGTGCTGGAGCTGACCAATGACAGCGGCGTGGCGCTGGGCATCGCCACCGGGCTGCAGTTCCTGCCAATGTTGCTGTTCGGCCTGTACGGCGGCGTGCTGGCCGACCGGTACGACAAGCGAACGCTGATTATGGGCACGCAGGCGGCGATGGGGGTACTGGCCCTCGCGCTCGGCGCCCTGGTCGTGAGCGGCGAGGTCGAGCTGTGGCACGTGTACACCCTGGCCCTGCTCCTGGGCCTCGCCGCCGCGGTGGAGGTGCCGGCCCGCCAGTCGTTCGTCGTGGAGATGGTCGGTCCCGCCGACCTGCCCAACGCGGTAAGCCTGAACAGCGCCACGTTCAACTCCGGCCGGGTGCTGGGGCCCGCCGTCGCCGGCGTGTTGATCTCCCAGCTGGGCACCGGGCCGGTGTTTCTGCTCAACGCGGCTTCCTATCTCGCGGTGCTGCTGGCGCTGTCGGCGATGCGGGTGGCAGACCTGGCGCGTTCGGAGCTGGTGCCTCGGCGGCGCGGCCAGCTGCGGGAGGGGCTGGCTTACGTGCGCGCTGATCCGGAGCTGCTGCTGCCGCTCGTCCTGGTCGCCGTGGTCGGCACGTTCGGGCTGAACTTCCAAGTCACCATGGCGCTCATCGCCAAGCAGACGTTCGAACGGGGAGCCGGCGCCTACGGCCTGCTCGGAACCGCACTGGCGGCCGGCTCCTTGATCGGTGCGCTGCTCGCGGCGAGCCGCTCCTCGCGGCCCCGCTCCCGCACCCTGATCGGCGCTGCCCTGGCCTTCGGCGTGCTGGAGATCACGGTAGGCCTGATGCCGACGTACGAGGCGTTCCTGGTCATGCTGATCCCGACCGGCATCGCAATTCTGACCTTCACCACCACCGCCAACGCCACGGTGCAGCTCGGGGCGCGACCCGACATGCGTGGCCGCGCGATGTCGCTGTACGTGCTCGTGTTTCTCGGTGGCACGCCATTGGGCGCGCCGGTGATCGGCTGGATCGCCAGCGAGTTCGGTCCGCGCTGGGGGCTGATCCTCGGCGGCGTCATCAGCATCGTCGCTGCGGCAGCCGTCGCGGGAGCGATGGCGCGCGTCCGCGGCACGCTGCCGCTGCGCGGGCGCCAGCTGAGCAGGACCGCCCGGCAATGAGGCTGTTCGTCGCGGTCCGCCCGGACGCCCCCGCCGTCACCTCGCTGTCGGAGGCGCTGCGGCAGCTGCCCGCGGACGTCCCCGTCCGGTGGGGGCGGCCCGAGCAGTGGCACCTGACGCTGTGTTTCCTCGGCGAGGTGGAGCCGCGCGTGGTTCCCGAGCTCGAGGAGCGGCTGATCCGGGCCGCCGGCCGGGCGACCCCTCTGACGCTGCGGCTCCAGGGTGCAGGTGCGTTCCCTTCCCCTCGGCGTGCGCGTGTGCTGTGGGCCGGCGTGCAGGGCGACCGGGAAGCACTGATCCGGCTCGCGGCGACGACCACGGCGGCGGCCGCTCGCACCGGCATCGCGGTGGAGCGCCGCCCGTACCGGCCGCACCTGACGCTGGGCCGGGTGCGGGAGCAGCCCGGAGCCGACCTGACCCCTGTCGTGGCCGCGCTCGGCGGATACGCCGGCCCGCCGTGGGTCGTGAACGCGGTGGAGCTGGTGTCCAGCCGCCTCGGGCCGCGTCCGGAACACGAAACCATCGCCCGGTTGCCGCTCGGGCTCGGCGGCGGAAGTTAGCCTTGCCGGATGCGCCGCCGATCCTCGCTCGTTCCCGCCGTGCTGGTGCTGCTGGTCGCTCTCGTCGTCGTGGGCAACCTGTGGGTCTGACCGGCCGGCCGGCGGCACTTCTCGTCGCCACGGTCGTGGCGGGTACCGTCTCCCTGCCCGCAGGCTCCGCTTCGCCGGCCGCAGGCTCCGCTTCGTCGGCCGCAGGCTCCCCCTCCGCGGCCGCAGCGGTGCGCCCCGTCGCCGAGACGGAGTCGCCCTCCCGCCAGCGGCCGGGCGCCGCGCCGCCCCTGCTCCGCTTCCAGGACGCGCGCATCACCGAATCCAGCGGTCTGGCGGTGAGCAGCCGAAAATCAGCCGTCCTATTCACGCACAATGACAGCTCCGACGAACCCCGTTTCTTCGCCGTCGACCGGCAGGGGCAGACACTGCGCAGCTACCGGGTGTCCGGGGCGCAGGCCCGCGACTGGGAGGACATGGCCAGTGTTGCCGGAGCGGAGGGCCCGGCGCTGTGGTTCGCCGACACGGGGGACAACCGCGGCCGGCGACCGGAGGTCGTGCTGTACCGGGTAGCCGAGCCGGCCGTTCCGGCGTCACCGGACGGCACGGGAACTGCCGAGCCGGTCGTCCCCGCCACCGCCTTCCGCGTGCGCTACAGCGACCGCCCACACGACGTCGAGGCGCTGCTCGTGCAGCCGGGCACCGAGCAGATCCACCTGGTGACCAAGACACCGACCGGCGTCTCCGACGTGTACGCCCTGCCCAGCCGGCTGGACGCGACTGCGATCAACGTGGCGCGTCCGGTCGCGCAGGTGACGTACCGACCGACCGGCACGCCGGGCGGACCGGTCGGCGGCCTCGGGCAGCTCGCCACCACCGGGGGCGCGGTGTCGGCCGACGGCCGGTTCCTGGCGCTGCGGACCTACACCGACGCCTACATCTGGCCGGTGCCGGACGACGACGTGCCCGCCGCCCTGTCCGCAGCCCCGACCGTCCTTCCGCTGCCGCGCACCCGGCAGGGTGAGGCGATCACCTTTGACGCCGATGGAAGGCAGCTGTTGACCAGCAGCGAGGGGCCGCAGGCGCCGGTGCATGCCGTCAGCGTGGCGGGCGCGGCTGCCAGCGGGTCGACCGGGCAGCTTCCGGGAGCCGCCACACCGACTGCCTCCCAGGAGGCGACGCGCCGGCCGGGGTCCCCAGGCTCGACGGGGTTCCGGCTGCCCGAGGTGGCCGGGGCCCTGGGCCTGGCCGGCATCCTGGTGGTGGCCGGCAGCATCGCCGCGGTCCGGCGGCTCAGGCGTCGCGCCCAGCAACGACGCCGGTAGCCCTGACGCCGGTAGCCCTACTGGGAGCCGACGGCGGCGAAGCCCGGGGCGTCAGCGGCTCAGCGTGCCGGGGGCTCAGCGTGCCGGGGGCTCAGCGTGCCGGCGGCTCAGCGTGCCGGCGGCTCAGCGTGGGCGGGGCGTCAGGCGCGCAGCTGCTCCACCACGTAGTCGATGCAGGCGGTCAGCGCCTCGACGTCGGCGGGGTCGATCGCGGTGTACATCGCGATGCGCAACTGGTTGCGACCGAGCTTGCGGTAGGGCTCGGTGTCGAGGATGCCGTTGGCGCGCAGGATCTTGGCGACCTGGGCCGCGTCGACGGACTCGTCGAAGTCGATGCACCCGACCACCTGCGACCGCTGACCGGGATCGGTCACGTAGGGGGTGGCGAACGCCGACTTCTCGGCCCAGCCGTACAGCCGGCTCGCCGAGTCCGCCGTGCGCTCGGCCGCCCACGCCAGACCGCCGCGCTCGTTGATCCAGGCGATCTGGTCGGCGAGCAGCCAGAGCGTGGCGACGGCGGGGGTGTTGTACGTCTGGTCCTGCCGCGAGTTGTCGATGGCGATCTGCAGGTCCAGGAACGCCGGCTTCCAGCGATCGGCCAGCTCAGCCGACCGGGCCACCGCGGCGGGGGACAGCAGGGCGAGCCACAGGCCGCCGTCGCTGGCGAAGCACTTCTGCGGGGCGAAGTAGTACGCGTCGCACTGCGTCAGGTCGACGGCCATGCCCCCAGCGGCGCTGGTGGCGTCGATGAGTAGCAGCGCGTCCTCGTCCGCGCCTGACACCCGTGCCACGGGAGCCGCCACACCGGTGGAGGTCTCGTTCTGCGGCCAGCAGTACGCGTCCACCCCCGGGCTGCCGACGGGCACCGGGTGCGTCCCCGGCTCGCTGTCGAGGACGGTCGTCTCCCCGAGGTGGGGAGCCGTCCTGGCGGCCTTGGCGAATTTCGAGCCGAACTCACCGAACGTCAGGTGCTGGGAGCGCTCGCGGATGAGTGAGAACGTGGCCAGATCCCAGAACGCGGTCGAGCCTCCATTGCCGAGGACCACCTCGTAGCCCTCCGGCAGACCGAAGAGCTCGGTGAGCCCCTCGCGCACGCGGTGCACGACGGACTTGACCGCCGGACGCCGGTGCGAGGTGCCCATCAGCGTGTCGCCGGTGGCTGCCAGGCCGGTCAGGGCCTCGAGACGGACCTTGGACGGTCCGGCGCCGAAGCGGCCGTCGGCGGGCAGCAGGTTCGCGGGAATGATCACGTCAGTCACGCGGTCCAGTCTTCCAGAAGACCGCCGGGACGTCGCCGCCCCCAACCGGACGCTCCGACCACTTCGCCCGCGCTTCCCCTCATGCACGGTCCCCGCGGGGCCGATGTACGAGTGTGAGAAATATCCGGACCCTGCGCCGGCGGCGCAGCCTCGCTGCGGTCCGGCGCGGAATCTCGCTACGCCAGCGGCTGCTGGCGATCGGCATCATCGCGGCGTTCGCCTTCGGTGCGGTGGCTGTCGTCAACGTGCTCGCCGCCCGGCACGTGAGCGAGCTCGTGGCCCAGGAAAGGGCCACCGTGGCGCTGCAGGAGTCGTACAGGCACGGTCACCTGCTGGTGTCCCGGACCCGCAACCGGGTGCTGGAACTGACACTGGCCGCCGGCCGCGGCGACGCCGCCGGCCGCGCGGAGACGTTGGAGGAGTTCATGACGGTCAGCCGCCAGCTCGACGTCTGGCGCATGACGAGCTACCGGAGCACGCCGCCAGGTCCGCTGGTCTCTGCCGCCCAGGCGATGCAGGAGGCGGAGGCGGAGTTCATGCGCCACGCCGAAGACATCGTCCACGGTGCCGCGGCCGGCGCACCGCCGGTGAACGAGGCAGACCTCGAGCAGCTGGACGACGACGCCGAGCTGGTGCACCTACGCCTGGAGCAGCTTCTGTCCAACATCGAGTCGAATAGCCGGGCGTCCGCGGAGGCCACCTCACAGGCCACCGCGGAGGCATCCCGTGCCGTCGTCGGCGCGGCTCTCGGCGGCGTCGGAGGGCTTCTCGCGCTGCTGTGGCTGGCGGCCTCGTCGATCCTGAACGGGCTCGCCCGGGTCTCCTCCGCCGCGCGCGACCTCGCCGACGGCGACCTGCGCGCACGCGTACCCGAGGACCGTGGCGACGAGATCGGAGCACTCGGCGCGGCCTTCAACGCCACCGCCATGAGCTTTCAGGCCATGATGTGCCGCCTCGAGCAGCAGACCGCGCGAGACGCCTTCGGCCGCCAGCTGGGCCACGCGCTCGAGATGGCGGACACCGAGCAGGACGCCTACGGGGTGGTGGCACGCGCCTTCAGCTCGGCCACGATGGAGAACCCCACCGAGCTGCTGATGGCCGATTCGTCCCGTGCCAACCTGGAACTGCGCGCTGAGCACCCGGACGCCGGAGCCCCGGCCTGCACGGTGGAATCTCCGTACGGATGTGTCGCCGTGCGCCGCGGCACTGCCACCACGTTCGCCGACAGCGCGTCGATCGACGCCTGTCCCAGGCTGCACGACCGGCCCGATGGGCCATGCTCCGCTGTCTGCATTCCGGTCACCTTCCTGGGCCGCGCCATCGGCGTGCTGCACACCACCGGCCCGGCGGGCCGGCCGCCGGACGCCGAGGTGGTCGACCGCCTGTCCACCGTGGCGGCCGCGGCGGGCAGCCGGATCGGAACGGTGCGAACCTTCGAGCAGACCCAGCTGCAGGCGCAGACCGACGGCCTGACCGGCCTGATGAACCGCCGGACCTTCGAGTCGGCCGCTCGTCAGCTGCTCAAGGACGGCGTGGGCTTCTCCCTGGTCATGGCGGACCTGGATCACTTCAAGAAAATCAATGACACCTTCGGGCACGAGACCGGTGACCGAGCACTGGTGCTGTTCGCCGAGCAGCTGCGCAGTTCGCTGCGCACGGAGGACCTGTTCGCGCGTTACGGCGGGGAAGAGTTCATCTTGCTGTTGCGCGAGACCACGACGGATGAGGCCGTGAACGTGCTGAACCGGTTTCTGGTGCGGCTCAGCGAAGCCACGACCCTGCAGCCGCCGCTGTTCACCTGCAGTTTCGGCGTGGCGTACTCGTCCTCGGAGGACAAGCTGCCCGGGCTGATCCGGCGGGCGGACGCGGCCCTGTACCGCGCGAAGGAACTCGGGCGCAACCGTGCCGTCATCGACGACAAGCCGGCCGACATCGCTGTGGCGATCCGCCGGACCGAGATCGTGCGTCCGCGAGAAGCGACGTCCCCGATGGCGCTTTCCCGCACTCATCAGGCGCTGCCGCCGTCGACCTGGTGACCGGGCACGTCACCGTCAGCGTCCGGCGACCCCGCGGTTGTGCCGCCGCCGCACCAGCTCGTGCGTCAGCAGCGCCACGCCGACCGCGACCAGCCCGTCCCCGACGACGTCCGTCGCCCGGTCAACGGTGATCAGCCCGGCCACGAACACGATCAGGGCTGCCAGCAGCTCACCAGGCGCTTTTCCGGGCGGCAGGCCCCGGCTCGGCAGCTGCTGTCCGGGGTTGGCCCGGGCGAGCGCGAACGCCGAACCCGCGCCGGCCACCGCACAGAGCGCGAGTCCGGCGAGAAGCTGCCAGATCATGTGGTCCTCTCGTCTTCGCTGCGGCGGGGCCGCTGAGCGCCCGGCGGTCGGCGAACCCGCCGCCCGGCAATTGTGCCGACCTTGGGCACAGTTGGCATTGCGGCGGTGCCGGCAGGGGGCATTGCGGCGGTGCCGGCAGGGGGCATTGCGGCGGTGCCGGCAGGGGGCATTGCGGCGGTGCCGGCAGGGGGCATTGCGGCGGTTCCGACAGCCAGCACAGTGGCGATGTGCAGCAGGTCACGGGCCGGCCCCATCGGCCCCTGCCCTTCCGGCCAGACTGCCCGTAGGCGGCGGCTCAGGTCCGCCCCCGACACCGGGACCGCGACGAGCCGCCCGGCGGAGATGTCCTCGTCGACGGCGAGGTTGCTCAGGACGGCCGGCCCCGCGCCGGCCGCGACGGCGGACCGCACAGCGCTGACCGTGGAGAGCTCGAGCAACGGCGATGCCATCGGCCCCGCTGCGGCCAGCGCCGTCTCGAGGGCGGTGCGGGTCCCGGAGGTGGGCTCTCGGGCGACCAGCCGGGTGCCGGCCAGTTCAGCGGCCTCCAGCGGTCGCCGGCGGCGTGCCCAGGGATGGCCCGGATGCACGACGACGACCAGCTGATCGCGGGCGACCACCGTCGAGTCCAGCCCGGCGCCGGGGTGCGGTCCTTCGACGAATCCCAGATCCGCGGCCCCGCTGAGCACCGCGCGCTCCACGTCGGTCGAGTTCATCGCGGTCAGGCTGACGGCAGTGTCCGGCCGGTCCGCGGCGAGCCGGACCAGCCAGCGGGGCAACAGGTGCTCGGCAACGGTGAGGCTGGCGGCGGCCCGCAGGCGAGCATCCCGGTCCGAGCGCAGCGACGCGATCCCGGCGTCCAGCGCGGCCGCCGCATGCAGGACGTCGCGCGCCCAGTCCGCGATCAGCGCACCCGCCGAAGTCAGCTTGGACCCGCGGGCGCTGCGCTCCACCAGCGGGAAACCCACGAGGCGCTCCATCCCGCGGATGCGGGCGGTGACGGCCGGTTGACTGATGCCGTGCGCGTCCCCGGCACGCCCCAGGCTGCCCACGGAGTCCACAAGCAGCAGCAGCTGCAGCGAGTCGAGGTCCGGTACACGCTCAAGCGCCATAGCTCTCAGCATAGGATGCACATAAAGGCAGCTGATGGGTGCATCAGCCGAGGGTCACTACCGAAGGGCTGGGCCACGGGGGACCGTGAACTCGTGGCGCATGAGGTCCTCGTTCCCGGAGCCGGAGCCGGCGGAGCCCTTGGTGTGCCCGCTGGCACGGCTGCTGCCCGCAGATCTTTCGGGCTGCCCGGCGCCGGCGCCGTACTGCCCGGCCTGCTCGTCGTGGCCTTCGGCACCGCCGTCGCGCTGATCGCCGCCAGGGTGGTGCCGGGGCTGCACGCATCCACCGGCGCAGTGGCGCTGGGAGCACTGCTGGCGAACGCCGGGCTGCACCGTCCGCTGCTGCACGCCGGCACGCAGTTCGCCTCAGGACAATTGCTCCGGATCGCGGTGGTGCTGCTCGGCCTGCAGCTCGCCGTGCCGCAACTATTCGGCCTGGGTGTGAACGGCGCTCTCGTGGTAGCCGCGACCGTGACCGTCACCTTCTGCGGCACCCGGCTGCTCGGCCGGCTGCTGGGGGTGCCGCCGGCGCGCACACTGCTCATCGCCACCGGGTTCTCCATCTGTGGGGCCTCCGCGATCGCCGCCATGAAGGAGGTTGCGGACGGCGACGAGGATGACACCGCCGTAGCCATTGCACTGGTGACGCTCTACGGCAGCCTGGCCATCGTGCTGCTGCCACTGCTGCAGGGCCCGCTCGGTCTGAGCACTGCGGAGTTCGGTAGCTGGGTGGGCGCCAGCGTCCACGACCTCGGCCAGACCGTCGCGACCGCGGAGGCGGTTCCGGGCGCGCTGGCTGCCGCTGTGGTCGTGAAGCTCAGCCGCGTCGTCCTGCTTGCTCCGCTGGTCACCGGCGTGGCGATGTCCCGCAGCCGCCGCTTGCGTGCCGCAGGGACTGACGGACTCGCCGAGCGACGGCCACCCCGAGTGCCGCTGTTCGTCGCCGGATTCCTGGCGGCGATCGCCGTGAACAGCGCCGGTCTGCTGCCCGCCCCGGCGCTCACCGTTGCCGGCGTCGCTCAGCAGGTGACCCTGGTGGCGGCCCTGGTGGGACTGGGTACCGGCATCCGATTCTCCACCCTGCGGCGCACCGGTGGGCGGGCCCTGTTGCTCGGCCTGGCCAGCTGGGTGCTGGTAGCCACCGTCGCCTACGCGGGTGTGCGGGTTCTCGCCTGATCGTCGTGCCCCTACGGGCAGTTCTGGCGCAGCTCCGGTGCATATGCCGGCTCCTCCGTGGTGAACACCAGGACAGCGCCCGGCGCGTCCGAGGCAACCATCGGGTCGACGAACTCGTCGAGCACCTCCCTGGCAGACACCTCACCATTTCCGGGGTCACGAAAGG
This sequence comes from Actinomycetota bacterium, assembly GCA_030773415.1. Lineage (GTDB taxonomy): Bacteria > Actinomycetota > Actinomycetes > JALYNC01 > JALYNC01 > JALYNC01. Next base: position 22,778 of record JALYNC010000178.1, on the reverse strand, counting down.
TGAGCGACGGCGAGGACGGACAGCACCCGGAAGGCCTCCGGATCTGAGCCGGCCTGTGCCAGCAATTCCGGATCCGTCCGGTCGTCGGTCATACGCACTCCTCGGCTGGCGGTCGCTGCTGTCACGACTCCTAGCCGCTTGCGGGCCCGTGCGTCACAAACTCAGCGGCGCAGCACCTCGGTGACGCTGCGGCTGGCCGGGCCGATGTAACGGGCGCTGGGCCGCACCAGTCGTCCGGTGATCTGCTGCTCGAGAATGTGGGCGCTCCAGCCGGCCGTGCGCGCGCAGACGAACATCGGCGTGAACATCGGCGGCGGCACCTCGGCGAAGTCCAGGACCACCGCCGACCAGAACTCGACGTTCGTCTCCAGCACCCGGTCGGGCCGACGGGCTTTCAGCTCGGCCAGGGCGGCCTTCTCCAGCGCCTCGGCCACCTCGTACCGGGGAGAGCCCAGCCGCTTGGACACGGCGCGCAGCACCCGGGCCCGCGGGTCCTCGGCGCGATAGACCCGGTGGCCGAAGCCCATCAGCCGATCGCCCGCGTCCAGCGCCTGGCGCACCCACGCCCCGGCGTCGCCGGCGCGCTCCACCTCGTCCAGCATCGCGAGCACGCGGGACGGGGCGCCGCCGTGCAGCGGTCCGGACATGGCGCCGATGGCCCCGGACAGGGCAGCAGCAACGTCCGCGCCGGTGGATGCGATGCACCGGGCGGTGAACGTCGATGCGTTCATGCCGTGCTCGGCGGCGGAAACCCAGTAGGCGTCGATCGCCTCGACGTGCCGGGGATCGGCCTCCCCGCGCCAGCGCAGCAGGAAGCGCTTGGCCACCGTGTCGCCCTCGTCCATCACCGACTGCGGCACCATCGGCTTGTCCTTGCCGCGCGCCGACTGGGCGGCGAGCGACAGCGCCATTGCCGAGCAGCGCGCCACGTCGGCGCGGGCCTGCTCGGGCGGAATGTCCTGCAGCGGCTTCAGCCCCCAAATCGCCGCCAGCTGGGCCATCGTTGCCTGGATGTCCACGCGGGTGTCGCCGGAGTGGACGGGTAGCGCCAGCGTGTCGGCCCGCGGCAGCCGGGCACCGAAGGCGCCGTCGACCAGCAGGGGCCACACCTCGTCGTAGGTGTAGGAGCCGACCAGCTCCTCGATGTTCACGCCGCGGTAGCGCAAGGCGCTGCCCTGACGGTCCGGCTCGGCGATCTCCGATTCGAAAGCGATGACACCTTCCAGACCCGGCTTGAAGACCCCGTCACCTGCTGTCGTCATGGCTGGTTCGCTCCGTCGTCGATCGGATCTGTCGCTGCTGGCCGTACCAGCGCATCCTCGCGCACCGACGGCGCACAGGAAGCGGCGGGAGCCGATCCGCCGACAGCTCCGGGCAAGATGAACGTCGTGCCGGATGCCCCACAGCCGACAAGCGACCCGTCCATCGACGTGGCGGCACTGCGCCGTGCTTACGCCGCAGGCGGCCTGTCCGAGGACGAACTGGACCCGGACCCGATGGTCCAGTTCGAACGCTGGCTGACGGCCGCGGTGCGCGGCGGCGTCTGGGAGCCCAACGCCATGGTGCTGGCAACCGCCGGTTCCGAAGGGCAGCCGAGCGCCCGTTCCGTACTGCTCAAGGGGTACGACCACCGTGGCCTGGAGTTCTACACGAACTACGGGTCGCGAAAGGCGCGCGAACTCGCCGAGAACCCGAAGGCGTCGGTGCTGTTCCCCTGGTACCAGTTGGAGCGGCAGCTGATCGTGCTCGGCACGGTCGAGCGGGTGGACCGCGCCGACAGCGCCGCGTACTTCGCCCGCCGGCCACGCGGATCACGGATCGGCGCCTGGGTCAGCGAGCAGTCGACCGTGATTCCCGACCGCGCCTGGCTGGAGGGACGCCAGCGGCACTTCACCGAGCGGTTCGCCGAGGACGACGCGCCGCTGCCAGAGGGATGGGGCGGGTACCGGCTGCGGCCGACGTCGGTCGAGTTCTGGCAGGGGCGGGCCGACCGGCTGCACGACCGGCTGCGCTACCGGCGGCACGACGCCGGCTGGGTAGTGGAGCGGCTGTCGCCCTGACATCGGCGCGCGGAATCGAGAATTTCCGTCGGCGTGACAACCGAACGTGCGGCCCGACGCGTCCTGGCTTACGTGACGACAATCGGACCGGCTGCCGCCGAGACCATGCCGGCCGACGGTAGAGCGCAGGTGCGAATGCAGAGCTCCGAGGAGGAGTTCCGGCAGTTCGTCGCCACCAGCTCCCCCGCCTTGCTGCGCACCGCCTACCTGCTCGTCGGTGGCGACTGGGCGCACGCCGAGGACCTGCTGCAGTCAGCGCTCACCAAGGCCTACCTGTCGTGGGACCGGATCTGCGGGCCGCCGTGCCCGTCGGATGCAGGTTGCCGCCGCCGCGAGCAGCGTCGTCGCCGTCGACGGAACGACCCAACGCACCCGCAAGATCCCAGGGGTCGTCGGCATATACGCCACCTTGCCCGCCGGACTCCTGGTCCACGTCGCCGGCGAGAGGGCTGACAACCTGGCGATTCTCAGTAACGAGGACAGCACGCCAAGGGTGATTGCCGAGGCGATCGGGGGAGCCGCCGTGGCGCCGGGCGGACGGCGGGCAGCGGTAGTGGTTCGGAGCACCCCCCGGGTGCTACAGGAGCTGGAGCTCCCGTCCGGGCGCGTACTGCGCTCCGTGCCGCTTGCTCCGCCGCTGATCTCCGAGGGTGACGAGGTGCTTCCGATTGCCTACAGCAACGGGGCCGTCCTGCTCACCATTCGCAGCGGTGACGAGGACCACAGCGAGCGGGCGGCCATCTGGGAAGCCGGCGCAGGCGGCGTGGTGGCAGACCTGGAAGGTTTCGGCGCGACACTGGGCGGAGCCGACTTGGATCGGGACGGAGCTGCCCCCGGGGGCCTGGGCGCGTTCTCGACTCGGGCCAACTTTGAGCAGGGGGTCGGTTGTGCTGCGCGCGTCGCCGAGCTCCACACGGGCGGCGACGACTGGGAACTCTGCGGGTCCCTATTCGCCGGGTTCTCACCCGACGGGCGGCACCTGCTGGCGACGACCGCCGTCAGACCAGTCCAGAAGCCGGCCCTATCGGTCTACGACGCCCGAACCGGGAAGCAGCTGCGGAGCCTCCAGCTGCTGCCGCTGGTGCACTCGCAGGGATGGGAATCAGCGGAATCCATCTTGTACGCCACCATCGAGGGGCGCCGACTCGTTGTCGGCCGCTGCATCGTCAGCACCGGCACCTGCCGGACGGTGGCCACGCTCCCCAAGGGATTAGCGAGACCCGCGCCGGTGGCCCCCGCTGAGCCCGGCCCGGACGGCGCCATGCGGGTCACTCGCCGGTGGTGCCGTCCAGCAGCTCTCGGGCGGCGTCGGCGTGACCGGCGTGCCGCGCCGTCTCATTGATCAGATGCAGCAGCACCCAGCGCAGGTCCGTCCCCGGTTCCAGGGAACACGGCGCATGCAGCGGTAGGGAGCGAACGGTCTCGTCCGTGGCGACGGCACGGGCGGTGTACGCCTCGACCGCCTGCTCGACGGTGAGCTCCGGACCGGGGGCGAACTCGTGCTCAGTGCGAATCACCTCCCGACCCAGCATGCCGCCGTCGGTCCACCGCCACTCGACGCGCGTCACGTGGGTTGATAACGCCGAGCAACGGAATGAGCCGGCCATGAGGCCGCATCCTGGCCGGCTCGTCGTCCAGCCCGCTGACCTTGCGGACCACCGCACCGCGGAGGAACTTCAGCCAGGAGAGGAGCAACTCTCGTTCGTCGGAGTTGGCCGGTGGGAAGGGTGCGTCAGCGAGCGGCATGCCGGAACGTTACGCACGTCGTCGACGATCGGTCGCGACACAGCTCAGGGCGTGAACTGCCTGACGTACCGCCGCTGCCAGGGGGTCTCCACCGCCCGCGGATTGAATCGCCGCCGCACGAAGGCGACGGCGTCGGCGGCCGGGACGCCGTCGAGGATGGCCAGGCAGGACAGTGCCGTGCCGGTGCGGCCCTGGCCACCGGCGCACGCGACCTCCACGCGTTCGCGGGAGGCACGCCGGTACAGCTCCACCAGCGCGTCGTGTGCGTCGTCCCGGGAGGCCGGCAGCCACCAGTCCGGCCAGCGCACCCAGCGCGCCGCCCAGAGGACTTCGGGGGGCGGTTGCCCCAGCAGGTACAACCCGAATTGGGGTGGAGGACCTGGCGGAAGGGCGCGCCGCAGCCCGCGGCCGCGGACAAGCAACCCGGACGGCAGCCGCAGGACCCCGGCGGCCGACTCGTCCCACCGCTGCACCAAGGCCACGGCAGCCAAGACTAAGCCGGGCACGCCCGCCTGCTCTGTCGCGGGCCGGCCACCGATTTCAGTCGAGAGGACCTGCCCATGGAACGGGTGGCTCACCGGCGAGCTGGCGTGCCCACTGCTGTGCCGTCCACTCGTCGAGCTCGACGACGCTGCGCGGCGTCTTCTCGGTGAGCAGGTCGCCGGTGGAGGTGGCGACGCGCACCTGCACGAGTGCTGCTTGCATGGCGGCCAGGAGCTCGGAGGCTCTTCCCCCTACAGGGACCGTCAGATCGGTTGCCCGGTCTCCGCGTGTGAAAGCGGCGAGCAGGGCGTCCTGGGTAGATCTCAGGTCGCTGCCCTGGCCGTGCTCGGCGGCGAGTTGCCCGGTGTAGATCTCCGCGAGGAGCCTGGCCGCTGACGTCGCACCCACTGAAGACTCGTTCTGGTCCACGTGCATGGTGCGGAGCTGGCACTCGCGCAGCAGCGAGCGGTAGTGCTCCCGGGCGAGCATGCCCCGACGGACCGGGTAGCGCAGGAGCAGGACCTCCGGTGGCTGACTGGGACCAGCCGTTGCAGCTTTCGGCTCCTCGAGCTCCCCGAGCAGGTCCCCGAGCTCAGCCAGCCATGGATCGTCGGCGACTGTGGCTCCGCGGCGGGCGGACGCGGCGCTCAGCTCGCACCAGACGACCTTCCCGCCGGACGGGTCGGGGTCACTGCCCCACTGGTTACTCAACTGCGCGACCAGCGCAAGGCCGCGACCCGTAGCCGCGGACGCGCTGTGCACGAGCACCCGGGGGTGCTCTGCCGAACTGTCGCGGACGGCGAGGTGAACCGCGCCGTCCCGGACGCCGACGGACACGGCAATCCCTCTGTCCCCGCCGTGCAGCACCGCGTTGGTGACGAGCTCGGTGAGGCAGAGCTGCGCGGCGTCGGCGAGATCCTCGTCCTCCGCACTGTCGCCTGCGCGGGAGAGTTCCTGGCGTAGCAGTCCGCGCGCCACGCCGGCGCTGGCGGGCGCGGAGGGCAGGGGCTCCCAGCTCTCGTGCACTTCCCGGCGGGGCGGACGGTGCAGCAGCACCAGGGTCCGGTCGTCCCCGGCACCCCTCGATCCGTCGATGCTGTCTTTCACCTCCCTGAAGACGGTTTCCAGAACGCCCTCGGGGTCCGGCACCCCTCCGGACGCCGCCGCCACGGTCGTCGCGTCCAGCAGCAGCTCGACCAGCCGGTCCGAGCCGTACGTGTGCTCCGTGCTGGTGCGCGCTTCGACGATGCCGTCGGTGAAAACGGCGAGAGTGCCCCGCGGGGGCAGGGTGGCTGCGGCCGTCGTCCACGTTCCGGGCACCGGGCCCAGTAGCGGGCCGGTGGCCGGGAGTAGCTGCGCGGTGCCGGCGTGCACAAGCGCAGCCGAGGGGTGCCCTGCACTGGCGTAGCGCAGCGTGCCGGCGGGCAGGTCAACCGTGGCCAGGAAGACGGTGAGGAACCCCTCCCCCGTGTCGTCCAGCTCCACCGACAGCCGGGCGAGGGCGGCCGCGGGATCAAGGCCCCGCCGGAGCGCTCCGACGAGGATGTGCTTGGCGCGCAGCGCGACAAGGCCGGCGTGCGGGCCGTGACCAGCCGCGTCCGCGACGAGAACGGCTACCTGCTCCGAGGGCAGTGCGAACACGTCATACACGTCGCCGGCGACCGCACCCTCGGCCGGCATGGTTCGGCCGGCCCACAGCAGGCCCGCCGGCAGAGCCCCGACTGTCGGAGTGAGCTCGGCGGTGATCGCCGCAACACTGGGCCCCTCCTGCGCGAGCGCGTCATGCGCTCGTGCAGCGGAGTCTTCGTGCTGCACCGCAGCCTGCCGCAACTGCTCGGCGGAACTCGCCACCGCCCGCACGTCCGCGTCGCCCTCAACCAGCTCCACCGAGCCGACGCGAGGGTCACGTGCTGCCTGCTCCGCTTGGCCCCGCAGCAGGCGGACCGGTCGGAGCAGGCGGCGCTGCACCTGCGCGGACAGTGCCGCCGCGAGCGCAAGGGCGAGCAGTGCGCTGCCCACGACCACGTCGTTGGCGAGGTCCGCCGAGCGCCGGGTCTGCTCGCTGACCTGCTGCGCCTCCGCGTCCAGGTCCCGCTGCAGGTCGGCGACGGCAGCGCGCAGCCGGTCGAACCTCACCTTGCCAGTGCGTGAGACCACCAGATCGACTGAGCGGGTGACGTCCCCGGCGCGGCGGTAGGCGATCTCCGGCTCGGCCGCCTGGCGCGTCCAGTCCTCGCCCGCGCGCACGACCTCCTCGACCCCGGCGGCCAGGTCCGGGTCGTGCTCGAGTAGCCGGTCGAGGTCGCGGACCAGACGAGCGCGGTCGCGGCGCCCAGCCACGTACGGCTCAAGGAACTCCTCACTGCCCGTGACGACGAAGCCGCGGACCCCCGTCTCCTGGTCCACGTAGGCCTTCAGCAGCGCGGTGACTTTGCTTCGCGCCGGCGTGAGCTGCTGGTCGAGGCGCTCCTGCCGGCTGTTTCTTTGCGCCGCGAGCAGGGATCCCGCTATGGCGTCGATCAAAAGGAGAGCGAGCAGAGCGGCAGCCAGCAGCGTCCTGCCTGAGGGTCTGCGCGTCAACGAAAGAACTCCCGTCCGCCTCCGGTGTAGCTGTCAGTACCGGATCAGTTACCCTGCAGCAGGACCGCCACGCTGATGCAGTGGTCAGGCCATCGCCTGCGCCACCACGCGCAGGTCGCTCACCAGACCGGCGAGCGCGGCGTCCCGGTCATCGGCACGCAACACCGCCGACGGGTGAATGGTGGCGAGCGCGCGCGGGCCGTCCGGTTGCGGCCAGTCCATCAGCTGCCCGCGCTGCTGGGTGACCCGGAAGGACGGCCCGTACACCGTCTTGGCCGCCGTGGCACCGAGCAGGACGACCATTTCCGGTTGCACCGCGGCCAGTTCCGCCGTGAGCCACGGTCGGCACGCGGCCACCTCGTAGGTGTCGGGCGTGGCGTGGATCCGCCGCTTGCCGCGCACCGTGAACTTGAAGTGCTTAACGGCATTCGTCACGAATACCTGATTTCGGTCCACGCCGGCCTCGTCCAGCGCCTGCACCAGCAGCCGTCCGGCCGGGCCGACGAAGGGCAGGCCCTTCTGGTCCTCCACGTCGCCGGGTTGCTCCCCGACCAGCATCAGCCGCGCCTCCGCCGTGCCACGGCCGAACACGACCTGCGTCGCCGGCTCCCACAGCGGGCAGCCCCGGCAGTCCGGCGCCGCTGCCCGAAGTACCTCAAGGTCGGGAGTGTCCGGAACGAACGGGGCGGCGGTGGGCCAGTCGGGGCGCGGCATGGCTGGAGCACTACCCACGTTGTCCGGCGAACGTGCCGTGCGCCCTCAGGACCGTCGGACGTCGAAAGTCATGCCCGCTGCTCGCAGCCGCTCCACCAGGACGGTCCCCATTGCCGTGGCGGGCGTCAGCACCCCCGCCCTCGCCGGCAGCCGAGGACGGTCGAACGCCAGGCACAGCCCGCCCTCGGCCAGCATCAACGACGTCGCCGCGTAGCCGGGGTCGCCGGCAGCAGCGACCGTGCAGAGATACCGGACGCCACCGTCGGTTTCCGTTTCAATCTGCATCCGGAAGCGCCCATTGCGCCGGGCCTTCTCGTCCGGCCCGGACCCGGGCGCCGGCAGCAGCCGGTCCAGCGCGGTGCGGCTCGCCGGCATCCGCAGCCCGGCGGCCACCAGCCCGAGACCGCCCGTGGTGGCGAGGGCCCGCGCGCAGCCGCGCGGTCCGCGGCCGTACCGGACGACCTCCCGGTACCGAAAGCGGCGCCCGTAGGACCAGCCGCTCAGGGCGTTGCTGCGCCGCACGACGCGGGTGTTGTACGGCGCCATGACGAACGGCCCCACCCACCCGCCCCGCTCGGGCTGTCGGCGCACGGCGTACACATCCCGCCCCTCCAGATCCGGCTCCTCTTCGCGGGCGGGGCTGAGGGCGTACGGGTCGCGCAGCACGTCCACGACGCCACGATCTGCCCGGACGGCGTCCTGCTGCGCACGCAACGAGTCGATCGTGCCGCCGCTGATCCCGCCGCGAGCGGACAGCACGGTCAGCGTGGTGGCCCCCAAGCCGCCGGCGTCGTCGGCCGCCGCGGCTTGCGCGAGCAGCAGCACGCCGAGGTCGGACGGGATCGAGTCGAAACCGCAGGAGTGCACGATTCGCGCGCCACTCGAGGCGGCAGCGACCTGGCAGGTGTCGATGCTGGCCCGGTGGAACAGCACCTCCCCGGTCAGGTCCGCGTAGTGCGTTCCGGCGCCGGCGCATGCCTGGACCAGCGGCAGGCCGTACCGCCAGTACGGGCCCACGGTGCTGATCACCGCCCGGGACGAGGCGGCAAGCGCATCCAGGGCGCTGTGGTCGCCGGCGTCTGCCACGAGAAGAGCCCACCCGGACGCGGCCGGCCCAAGACCGCGCCGGACGGCGGCGAGCCGCTCGCGTGATCGGCCGGCGAGCGCGATGCGGGCATCCGGGCCCGGGCGGCGGTGGGCCAGCTCGGCGGCGACGAGCCGCCCGACGAAGCCGCTCGCTCCGTACAGGACGAGGTCGTACGGGCGTTCAACCCCGGCTGCGGTCACCGGACTCGTCGACGTCAGCGGACGCCGAGCAGCCGCTCAACCGGCTCGATCGCGAAGTACACGACGAACAGGGCCGCGATCCCCCACATCAGCGGGTGCACGTCCCGCGCCCGGCCCCGCGCGGCCTGGATCACCACGTAGCTCAGGAAACCGGCGCCGATGCCGTTGGTGATCGAGTACGTGAAGGGCATCAGCACGATCGTCAGGAACGCCGGCAGCGCGATGTCGTAGTCGTCCCACGGGATGTGCTTGACCTGCGTCATGAGCAGGAACCCGACGACCACCAGCGCCGGGGACGCCGCCTCGTACGGCACGATCTGCACCAGCGGGGCGACGAAGATCGCGAGCAGGAACAGCGCACCGGTCACCAGCGAGGCCAGGCCGGTACGCGCGCCTTCGCCCACTCCGGCGGCCGACTCAATGTAGGTGGTGTTGGACGAGCACGACGCCGCGCCGCCCGCCACCGCAGCGACCGAGTCGACCAGCAGCACCCTGCCGACACCGGGCAGCCGGCCGTCCTCGTCCAGCAGACCGGCCTCACTGCCGACACCGACGACGGTTCCCATCGTGTCGAAGAAGTCGGCCAGCATCAGCGTGAAGATCAGCAGGACGGTGGTCACCACACCGACCCGGACGAACGACCCCGTCACCGAGAACGCGCCGAGCAGGGAGAAGTCCGGGGCGCTCACCACGTTCTCCGGCAGCCGCGGCACGTTCAGCTGCCACCCTCGCGGGTTCTCGCCGCCGCCGGAGGCCGGCACATCGACGATCGCGTTGAGCACCAGAGCGAAGGCCGTGGTGGCGAGGATGCCGATCAGGATCCCGCCGCGGACCCGCCGGGCCACCAGGACCGCGGTCAACAACAGACCCACTGCGAACACGACTGTCGGCCACCCCTGCAGGCGTCCACCCAGCCCCAGTTCCACCGGAACGGGCCCGACGGCGGTACGGCGCACGAAGCCGGCGTCGACGAAGCCGATCAACGCGATGAACAGACCGATGCCGACACTGATCGACTGTTTGAGTGCCAACGGAATCGCGTGGAACACCTTCTCGCGCAGGCCGGTGATGACCAGCACCACGATCGCGAGACCCTCAAGGACGACGATGCCCATCGCCTCGGGCCAGGTCATCTGCGCTGCGAGTGAGAACGCCACAACCCCATTGAGTCCCAGACCGGCTGCGACGGCGAACGGGTAGCGGCCGATGGCGCCCATGCCGATGGTCAGCAGGCCGGCGACCAACGCCGTGGACGACGCCACCGCGACGAAGCTGAGCTGGTCGCCGTTCACGTCCTTGGCGCCGGCCAGGATGATCGGGTTCAGCACGATGATGTACGCCATCGTGAAGAACGTCGCGAGCCCGCCGCGGACCTCGCGTTGCACGGTCGAGTCGCGTTCGGTGATGCCGAAGTGCCGGTCCAGGAACGACCGGTCGCGTACCGCCGTGGAGGTCATCGGGCGTCCTCATCTTTGGGGTGGCGGTGAGGGAAGCCGGAGGTGCCGGTGGGCGACTGTTCCGGCTGGGTGACCGCAATGGCACGGTAAGGCACAGGCGGAAGGGTGCAGGGTACCGTCGACAACGTGTCCCCTCCGCCGGTCCGGCCGAGCCCGCCACCGCTGCACGTTCGTGAGCTGCCGGTCATCTGGGCCGGGACGGGCGCCTGGTGCGTAGCCCTCGTTACCGCCGTCGTCTGCCGCGAGCGGCTGGCGTCCGACGGCACCGGCTGGTGGCTGTGGACCTGCGTGGCCGGCGTGGCTCTCGGGGCCTACGCGGTCAGGCACTTCCGGCGCCGGGAGAACCGGGCCGCGGCTTCGACCTCCGGCACGGGCCCGAGCTCCGTTACCGATCCGAGCACATCGGAACGCCGATCCCGCTGACCTCCGCGGGCCGGCAAGCCCGCGTTAGTGCCAGCTGCAAAGCCGTTTTGCAGCAGTACGGCCTGTTCGTACGTCACCAAGAGCGCAGACTGATTGGCATGTCCTTCCACGGCTTCCTCACGGTCCAGGCACGTGGAACGGTGGCGCTGCCCCCCCATCTGCGGCGGAAGTACGGGCTGGACCGGCCCGGGGCGCAGGTGGAGATCACGGAGCGGGATGACGGGGTGATCGAGGTCCGGCCCCTCGTCGCGGTCCCCGCCTCACAGGCGTGGTTCTGGACCGAGGAATGGCAGGGACGTGAGCGGGAGGTCGACCAGCACATCGCGGCCGGGCAGGTCGACACGCATGGCGACGTAGACGCCATGCTCGCTCATCTCGACGCCCTCGACGCTGAGGTCGAGAGCGCAACTACTCCGTCCTCGGAGACGAACATCGCCAGCCCGAGGCCGTGAAGTTCAGGACGACGCCAGCGTTCGACCGGGACTGGAGCGGCTGCCCGACGGGCACAAAAAGTTGTTCCGTGCCCGGCTCAGCCACTTCAACCGCGCATGCGACACCTACGCCGCCGATCGGGCCACGCCCTGGCCGGCGTCGCTGCGGGTCAAGCAGCTGGTCGGCACTAGGAGCGTCTGGGAGATGTCCTGGTCCTTCAACGGGCCGGACGGGCGCTGCACATTCGAGTTCGTCCTCGACGACGGCGAGCTGCACTGCCAATGGCGGCGGATCGGTGACCACAGCATCTTCACGGGGCCTGAGCCGGGTTCGCCAGCGTCGGGGCTCGGCCCGCGGCCAGGCTTAATACCGGCGCGGGAGCTGCGAGACCTTCACCACCAGATAGGCAGAGCGTGACGTCGAAGTACCAGGCCACTGTCCACACCGGGACCATCAACAACACCACAGACGGCGCGCGCGCATTGACGGCGTAGATCGCCAATCCAATTCAGCGACGCTCGGCCGTCAGCCCGTTTCCGGATGCCGCAGCCCGTACCGCCCGACAACGTCGGCGAGCGCGCCCATCGCCGCCATGTCCGGCGGACCGTCGCCGGTGAGGTCCACGATGTCGCGGACGAAGCTCTCGAAGCCAGCGGGGCTGATGATCTCGATCATCGGGCCGGAACGGAGCCGGCGTTCCACATGGTGCGCATCTCGCCGCGGGCTTGGTGATGTAAGCGCCCGGTCCCCAGCACGAACTCACGGTCGCCGGACCGGAAGCCGATCTCGCCGTCGGTGATGATCGAATACTCGATCCACACGCAACCTGGTGGCGGATGCCCGGGGCGCCTCGCGATGGCCTGGTCGTGTGTCACAACGATCTGGCGCCGGTACAACACGGTGTACCGCGCCGGTCTGCCTGTGGCATTCATCGACTGGGACATGGCTGCTCCGGCTCCCCGCGAGTGGGACCTGGCGCACGCAGCTTGGCGCTTCGCGCCTATTTCGGCTGAGACTGCCCGTCCCCTGACGAGACCGGCCGGCGTGACCGGTGGCGCCGTCAGCCGGCCCGTTGCCGGAGGAACCGTCGCCGCTAGGGTGCTGCCCACAATCAGGCAACCGGGAGAGGAGCCGCTGTGAATTGGCTCCTGCTTTTCGGAACACTGGTCTGGTGCGTCGCTGTCGGCTACGACGCCCTCGTCCTGTCCGCAGTGAATCCCCCGCGTGAGTTGCGGTTCCTGGTCAGCCCACCGAACCATGCCTTCGCCCGTCGGCTGCCGGGCGCCCTGCTGGTGGGTGTGGCCGCCTTCCTCATCAGCAGCGGGACCGATGAGCCGGCCGCCTTTTTCCTGCCACTTCTCCCGGCTCTGATCATCTGGGAGGTGCTGCGCCGACGCCACAATCGCGCGGTCCGAGCGCTTCCCAGCGAGAACCGGTCCGCCTGAGCCGCGTCAAGCGTCTAGATCGGCATCGTCCAGCAGCCTCGGCAGGGCGGGCGGGTGGTCCAGCGCCGCGCCCACCGCCAACCGCGCCGGCCACTGACCGGCCACCCACGCCAGCGCTCGGCCCAGTGCCGCCGAACCCGCATCTGAGGAGACGTGCGGTACGCCGTCCACCACCCGCCAGTCACACTGCACGTCCGCGCACCGGAGCCGGTCGTGCCGCCGGTACGAGGCGTCCGCGGGCAGGTCGAGCAGTTCCGAAGCGGCGGCGGGCACCGGCACCGGCGTTCCCGGCTGCTCCGGCTCGGGGCAGTCCTCGGAGGCCAGCAGCTCGACGTCCAGCACGTCGGCCAGTCGTTCGGCCAGGTGCGCCGGCACCGGCAGCACGGCGCTGTCCCCGGCGAACGGGCGCAGGTCTGGGGCGGCGAGCACGACGCAGTCCGTGGCGTCCGCCACGAGGAGTCGGCCGGCCTGGACCCCGCGGAGCAGGTCCGGCGAGAGCTCCGCGTCCAGGTCCGCCAGAGCGGCGTAGATGCGCCGCAGCTGGGCCCGGGACACCGTGCGCGCCGGGTCCGCCAGCCGGCGCAGTACGTCGTCGGCATCGGTCAGTGCGTCGGCCAGATCGCGCCGCGCGCCGAGCCGCGCCTGCAGCGCCGGATCCCCGGCAACCGTGTCGAACAACCCGTCGAGCAGCGGGTCGCCGCCCGGGAGCCGCAGGTCACGAGGGCACCGTCCGGACAGGACGGGGTGCCGGCTAAGCCACCACGCGGTGTAGGAGGGCAGCGCCACCCCGCCGACCGCCAGCGGCGATCGCCAGACGTCTGCGAGCGCCGGTGCCAGGAGCAGCTCCAGGGCCAGCGGCCAGGCGTCCGGCCGGACCAGCTCCAGATCCCGGACGGCGATCAGTTCGGGCAGCACCACGTCACCGGAGGCCGGCAGCAGGTCGCGGCAGTGCTGCACCCACTCGGATTCGCCGTCGAGGTCGAAGGCAGGGTCGAGCGGCACGTCGCTCTCGCCCAGCACCGCGAATGCGTCCAGCACTCCGACGGCCAGCAGCGACGCCGCCCCGACCCGCTCCACCAGCTCGGCGTCAACCACCCCGAACGGCGCGTCCTCGGCGAAGAGCCCGGCCGCCGCACTGCCGGGCAGCAGCAACTCGCCCGCCGGATACCACTCACCGTCGTCCGCCGGCAGCGCCAGCTGATCGAGCCAGCCGCAGTCCCCGGGCGAGATGCGCGCGGCCGCCACCAGGGCCAGCACGGCATCGGCGATGGGGAGCGGATCGTCCTCATCGAGCGAGGCGGCCACCGCCGCGCGGACGGCGGCGTCCTCCAGGACGGCCCGCGGATCGGCGTCCATAACCCCCAGTCGGCGTAAAGCGGGTGTCGCAGCCGCCGGCAACACCAGGCGCACGCCGAGCTCGGACACCTGCGGCGGCAGCGGATCGACGCTCATCAGCAGGCCCCGGGTGCCGCGCACCGTGCGGCCGTCGGCCAGCGGCACCGGAAGGGCGGTGAGGGCGTCCAGGTCGACGCCGCCCGCCGCCGGCACCCAGGCGTCGTAGAGCGCCCGCCACCATCCGGGCGGCCGGACCAGCGAGCCGAGCAGCTCCACCACATCGGCGGCGGACAGCCGGCGAACTCCGAGGACGTCGAGCGCCGCAGCGGACCACCCCGGCGGCAGCAACCCCGCCAGTACCGGAGCGAGCACCCCGACCACCTCGGCCGGGACCTGCGCCACCACGGCGTCGACCGGCCGCAGCCGGACCTGCGGGGCCTCGGCTGCCGGCAGGAAGCGGGTCTCGGCGAGTCGGCTCAGCAGCCGTTCGCGAAGCTGTGCGTCGGTGGGGCCCGCCGGAAAACCGGTCGGCACCAGGGGCAGCACCGACGGATGGGGCGGCAGTGACTGCACCAGGTCGCACAGGGTCTCGGCCGAGCGGTCCAGGAGGTGGTCCAGCAGTGGCCCGCCCGACAGGTGGCGACGGCTGGGATCGAGCGGATAGCTCCCGATGAGCAGGGCCGGAACGCTGACCGGCTCATCGGTCACGGTCGGGGCGCGCAGCATCCCGGGGACGTTGTCCGGCAGCGGCCGCGGCCGGCCGTCGCCGTCCACCGGCACAGCGGCGGTCACGGCCCAGCGCCGTCGTAGTCGCTCCTCGGCCGGACGGTCGGCGAGCAGAGCTTCGGCAATCTGTCCCGACCGGGACGCGACCCGCCAGGTGACCATGCGCCCGTCGTCGTCGATGGTCACCTCGTCCGACCCCACCGTGGAGGTCAGCCGCCGGACGAACCCGTCGACCTCGACGACCACCTCGGACAGCGCCGGCAACGACAAGAGCAGCGCAGGATCGACCTCGGTCAACAGCCGCCGGGCGTGTCTTGCGGCGTCCTCGTCCCGCAGCGGCAGCACGACGGCGGTGTCATATCCGTCCGGCACCGCTGGGGCTGCAGCGAACGGCAGGCGCAGGACGGGCACCGCCCCGCCCCGGCGGGCGGCCTCCTCCGCCACCGCCGGCAGCGATGCGAGCTCGGACGCGGTGTCGGCCCGTGACCACCGGACACCTCCGGACGGCGAACCGATCGACGGTCTCTCACTGAGAGCCACCACGGCGGCGAACCCGACGCCGAAGCGGCCGGTGCTCTCTTCGCTGCGCTTGGCCGAGGCGCGCAGCGTGGACAGCGACGCGACGCCGGGGGCGTCCAGCGGGGCGCCGGTGTTCGCCGCGGTCAGTACGCCGTCGTGCAGCCGTAGCAGCAGCCGACCGCGAACTCCAGCGCGCACGGCAGCGTCCGCGGCGTTCTGTGCCAGCTCCACGACGGCGCGGTCGCGGTACCCGCCGAGCGCGTGGTCTTCCTCGGCGTTCGCGTCTTCGCGGAAGCGCGCCGGATCAGCGCTCCACGCCGCCAGAACCCGTCGCCGCAGGGCAGCGGTGCCGAAGACGTCGGCCAGATCGGCCTCCGGAACATGTCCGGAGCCCTCGGCAGGGCCGTCGCCCGCGGCTCCGGGGCTCAGCTGTGACCCACCGCGTCGCCGCCATCCGGATCGTCCGCCGCCGCCATGGGGGGATCGGCCGGGGCGGTCGGCACACCCACCGAGGGAGTCGGGCTCGGCTCGGCGGCGCCGGACGCCGGCAGATCGTCGTCCGCGGACTCGGGCGCCGCAGACTCGCCAGCCGGCCGGACCAGCTCGTACTGGTAGTCGTCGACGAGCGCGCTGTTCGCGGCGGGGGCCGCCGGCTCCACGACGGCCTCCGAGTGCCCGCCGCAGCCGTGGTCCATCGAGACCACCCGACCGTCGTCGGGGGCGTACTCGTTGGCGCACACCCCGAACGCCTGGCGCAGCGGCCCGCCGAGCCGGACCAGGAAGCCGCAGGTGCCACAGTTCGCCGGAGCGGCGACGGCGATCGGGGCGGTCGGGCCGCGGTCTCCGGAGTACCACCGCTCGGCCGCGTCGTCCCGGCCCTCGAGCGAGAGCACCCGCACCCGGCCGAGACCGAGCTCGAGCGCCACCAGTTCTTCATCCGGATCGTCACCCGCGGCGTACGCGGGGGCGAGGCGCTCGTCGTCCTCCGGCGTGACGAGCAGATCGCCGACGCCGAGGTCGCCCGGCCGTACCCGCTCGCTCCACGGGACCCACTCCGGGGCAAGCAACGCTCCCGCGCCCGGCAGCAGCACCACCTCGTCGACGGTGACGGACTTGGCGCGCGATGCCCGCGCCACGGTGACGGCCCAGCGCCAGCCGTTGTAGGCGGGCGCCAGGCAGCGGAAGAAGTGCGTGACCAGCCGGTCGCCGTCGACCTGCACGCCCTCGTGGTCGCCGACCGCACCGCCCGCTTCGGCCTCTGCGGCCGCCCGCGCCAGATCGACGGCCGCGGCGCAGAGGGCGTCCGCGGCCTTGGAGCGGGAGCGGGAGCGGGAGGGAGAAGCGGTCGGACTCATGGGCTCAGTGTCGCGCATCCGTCCCGGTCCGGTGGGACGGGACCACCGATCGACACGGCGACACCGGAACGGGGCCTGGCCAGCCGGGAGTTAGTCTCGGAACAACCGTTGTCTGGAGCTCCGCCCGTGCCGCCTGTCCACCACCGCAGCCTCGCCGTGACGGCCGCTGCCGGCGCGCTGATGTTCGGTGCGACGGCCTGCGAGAAGCCCACTCCGCTGGTCACGGCTTTCTCCGGTAGTTCCGTCGCCCAGGGGCACGCCCAGGTCTGGTGCCATCCTGGGCAAAAGTTCGAGGCCGGAAAATGCGCCGGCAATCCGAACGCTCCGGCCAAGGTGGTGCGGGTGGCCGGCAACGACAGCATCGGCATCGACGTGGACGCCGAACTGGTCGAGCACGGGTGGTACGTCGCAACCAAGGACAACCGCAGTGACATCCAGCGCGAGCACTTCTACCGGCTGCCGCTGGGGCTGCAGACCCAGGGGGCGCTGAATCTGCGCGTGGTGGCGCTGGACGAGAACAACAAGCCGCGCGGCGTCTGGCTGTTCACGGTGGTGCCGAAGTAGCGCTCAGCCGGAGATCTCGTTGGCGACCGCGTGCAGGAGTCCGGAGATCTTCTTCGCGGACTGCTTGTCCGGGTACTTGCCGCGCCGCAGATCCCGCTGAACGAGTGAGTCCAGCAGCTTGATCACGTCCTCGACCATGGACTGCAGGTCGTCGGCAGAGCGCCGGCTTGCTGTCGCCACGCTGGGCAGCGGATCCAGCACCCGAATCGACAGCGCCTGCTCGCCGCGGCGACCTTCGGCGACACCGAACTCCACGCGGGCGCCCGGCTTGAGGGCAGTCATCCCCGAGGGCAGCGCGGACCCATGGACGAAGACCTCGCCGCCGTCGTCGCGTGCCACGAAACCGAAGCCCTTTTCGGTGTCGTACCACTTGACCTTGCCGGTGGGCACGGGAAGCACCTCGTTCTGCATTCGAAGGACGGATGTCGCCACCCGGATCGACCGGGGCGCGAGCGGACATGTACCCGCAGACCACAGGCTAACCGTGATGGGGGGCTTCTCTCGACCCTAAAAGCCGCAGCGCCGACGTCCCGGCCGCCGCTAGCCTGCTGCGTGTGCGCAGATCCCGGTTCGGCGTGCCGGTCGCCACCGCCGAACGACCGGGCGACCGGCTGATCCTGGCCGGCAGCGCGCTGTTCTTCCTGGGGATGCTCGCGCTGGTGGCCGACCTCGTTCCGTTCTTCCTCGGCCACCCCGACCAGCCGTTGTGGCTCAACCTGCTGGCGCTGCTGACTCCGCTCGGACTGGGTGTCGCCCTGCTGGGGCTGCTGCGCCAGGCGCTCGCCCGCCGCCGGGAGTCCCGGCGGGCGGGCGCTGACCGCCAGTAGCGCTAGAACTTCAGCGGAACCGCTCCGGTTCGGCCAGCAGCTCGGCCTTGCAGTGGTACCGAGCAGAAAACGCGGAGTCTGCGCCCCGGAGAACGCGACCAGCACCGAGCGGAGTTCGCGCAACCGTTTCCTCAGGAGGTCAGGCGCATCTCGAGCAGGTGGCCGCTCAGCCAGCCGGGGAAAGCTCGCAGATCGTCGAGCACCACGTCGGCGCCAGCGTCCAGCAGCTCCTTCGCACACGTGCCGCCGGTGACCACCGCGACGGCCAGCGCGCCGGCTGCCCGCGCCGCGGCAACGTCCAGCACATGATCCCCGACGTAGACGGACGCGCCGAAGTCGCGCAGCGCCGGCCCCTTGCCCGCCCCCCACATCCAGCCAGCCACGCTATCCACCGGCAGGTCCACGGCAGCCAGGCACAGCCGGGCCAGGTCCTCTCGCTTGGCGGTGACGACGACCGAGCGTCCGCCGGCGGCGCGCACGGCAGCCAGGGCCTCAACGGCGCCCGGCATGGCGAGCGTCCCCGCCCCCAGGTCCCGGTAGATCTCGCGATACAGGTGGCTGGTCTCGGTCACCCGCTCAGCAGGGACCCAGTGGGCAAGCTCCTGCTCCAGCGGCGGCCCGAGCCGGCTGACAACCAGGTCCGCGTCGATCGGGAAACCCGTGCGGCCGGCGACCTCGCGCATCGTCGACGCCACGCCCGGACGCGAATCGATCAGCGTCATGTCGAGGTCGAAGCCGACGGTCAGGGTCACATCAGCAGCGTAGGCCGGGAGCGGACTACCGTGGAGCGGTGGAAGCGCAGACCCGCAG
Source organism: Actinomycetota bacterium (assembly GCA_030773415.1). GTDB lineage: Bacteria > Actinomycetota > Actinomycetes > JALYNC01 > JALYNC01 > JALYNC01. Next base: position 4,015 of record JALYNC010000178.1, on the reverse strand, counting down.
CCTCAGTGACGACCTGCGGAACCGCACCGACGAGGAGCTCGCGGCGCTGTTCGCGGCTCGCCCCGACCTGGCGACCCCCGTACCCGGCGACTTCGCCGCGCTGGCCGCCCGAATGGGCCACCGGACGTCCATCCTGCGCGTCCTGGAAGGGCTGGACCGGTTCCACCTCAACGCGTTGGACGCCGTCGTCCTGCAGCCGGAGCCGGTAACGCTGGACGAGACGGCCGAGGTGCTGGACGTGCCAACGGCGACCGTCGGCCCGGCGCTGAACCGGCTTCGGGTGCTGGGGCTGGTGTGGCGGAGCGGCGAGGACTACTACGTGCCGAGCGGTGTCCGGGACGTCCTGCCCTACCCCGCCGGGCTCGGGCCGCCGGCGCGCACGGTGCTGCGCGGCTCGACGCTGCCCCGGCTCGCTCCGGTGCTCGAGTCGCTTCAGCTCCCGGCCGCCGCTGACACGGCGGCCGCCGCCGAGGCCATTGCCACCGTTCTGGAGCGGCCGGCAGCCGTGCGCGAGCAGCTGTCAGCGCTCAGCCCGGACGAGCTGGGCGTCCTCGGGCAGCTCGACACCGGCCTGCCGGTCGGGTCGGTCCCGCAGGCCACCGCGCCGGCCCGGCTGGCCGACGCCCGGACGCCCGTGCGGCGGCTGCTTGCCATGGGGCTGCTGCTGGCTCAGGACCGGGACCGGGTCGTGCTTCCGAGGGAGGTGGGCATCGCCCTGCGGGACGGGCGGCTGATCCGCGACGCCCACCCCGAGCCACCGCCGCTCCCACCGGGCAAGGGCACCGCCCGCTCGGCGGACGCGGTGGCCGGCGCTTCGGCGTCCACCGCCCTCCGCCTGGTCGAGGACCTGCTGGAGATCTACGGCGTCACGCCGCCGGCCGACCTGCGCGCCGGCGGCCTCGGCGTCCGCGAGCTGCGCCGCACCGCGACCGCCCTCGACCTGCCCGAGCCCGAGACGGCGCTGGTGATCGAGGTGGCCTACGCCGCGGGGCTGCTCGGCCGCAGCAGCGATCCCGAGCCGGTGTGGCTGCCCACCCCGGCCTACGACAGCTGGCGAGCGCGTCCTCCTGGCGACCGGTGGGCGATCATCGCCGACGGCTGGCTGACCAGCTCCCGGGTGGCGGGGCTGGTCGGCGCCCGCGACGAACGGGAGCGGGCCCTGCCTGCGCTCAGCGCCGATCTGTCCCGGCCCTCGGCGCCCGTCGTGCGCGAGGCCGTGCTGCGGGCACTCGGCGAGCTGCCCGCCGGCCGCAGCACGACGGTCGAGGCCCTGCGCGCCCGGCTCGACTGGCTGGCGCCGCGGCGGGGTGGCCGCCTGCGCGACGACCTGGTGCAGTGGACGGTGCGCGAGGCGGAGTTTCTCGGCATCACCGGCACCGGCGCCCTGTCCTCCCCTGGCCGGACGCTCCTCGACGCCGACGACAACGCCGTCGCGGCGGCGCTCACGCCGCTGCTACCGGCGCCGGCCGACGCCGTACTGCTGCAGGCGGACCTCACCGCTATCGCCCCCGGGCCGCTGGAGACGGTGCTGGCCAGGGAGATGTCGCTGATCGCCGATGTGGAGTCCACCGGCGGCGCGACGGTCTATCGCTTTTCCGAGGGGTCCATCCGCCGGGCCCTGGACGCCGGACGCAGCGCGGGAGACCTGCACCAGTTGCTGCGCACCCGTTCTCGGACACCGGTGCCCCAGGGGCTGACGTACCTGATCGACGACGTCGCCCGACGGCACGGCCGCATCCGGGTCGGCGCGGCGAGCAGCTATCTGCGCTGCGACGACGAGGCGCTGATCACCGAGCTGCTCGCCTCCAAGCGAACGACGCTGCTGCGGCTGCGCCGGCTGGCGCCCAGCGTGCTGATCTCGCCGGTGCCGTCGCGTGAGGTGCTGGACGCGCTCCGGTCCGCCGGTTACGCACCGGCGCCGGAGTCCGCCGAGGGCACGCTGGTGCTGCGCCGACCGGACAGCCGCCGGTCCCCCGCCCGCCAGCCGCCACCACAGCAGCGCTGGGAGCCCGCCGCTCCCCCCGCCCCGGTGCTCGCCGCGGCGGTCCGCGCCCTGCGGGCCGGCGATCGCGCCTCCCGGACGCGCGTCCGTTTCCCGGAGGACTCCGATCCCGGCGAGGCGGGCTGGCGCACGTCGCCGGCCACGACCCTGGCTGCGCTGCAGGCCGCTGCCCGCGACGGCCGCTCCCTGGTGCTCGGCTACGTCAACGCACAGGGAGCCGCGAGCACGCGGATCGTGTCCCCGCTGAGCCTGGACGGCGGCCGGCTGCGCGCCTACGACTCACGGCGCGAGGAGATCCGCACGTTCGCCCTGCACCGGATCACCGGCGTGGCGGAGGTCGACGACTGGGTCGAGGCGACGGGCGAACAGGACGCATCATTGAACTCCGGCGACTCCTGAGCCGAACGGTGAACGAGCCGGCTTCAGCCGCGATGGTTTCGGCCCCGCTGGGCGTTGGACCTGACGCGCGCGAGGAGCGGCGCAGCACAGTCGACAGGAAAGGAGCTCGCGGGTGACCGACGGGCCGTTGATCGTCCAGTCCGACAAGACTCTGCTGCTGGAGGTCGACCACCCGCTGGCCGAGGAGTGCCGCCGGGAGGTCGCGCCGTTCGCGGAACTGGAGCGCGCTCCCGAGCACGTGCACACCTATCGGGTGACCCCGCTCGGGTTGTGGAACGCGCGCGCCGCCGGGCACGACGCCGAGCAGGTGATCGACACCCTGCTGAAGTACAGCCGGTACGCCGTGCCGCACGCGATGCTGGTGGACGTCGCCGAGACCATGGCCCGCTACGGCCGGCTGCAGCTGACCAACTCCCCCGTGCACGGCTTGGTGTTGCACGCGCTGGACCGGCCCGTCCTCGAGGAGATCCTGCGCTCCCGCAAGGTCGCGCCCATGCTCGGCGAGCGGCTGGACGACACCACCGTCGTGGTGCACCCGTCCGAGCGCGGCCACCTCAAGCAGGCGCTGCTGAAGGTCGGGTGGCCGGCCGAGGACCTCGCCGGCTACGTCGACGGCGAAGCGCACCCGATCGACCTGGAGCTGGAGAACTGGTCACTGCGCCAGTACCAGAAGGACGCGGTCACCGGCTTCTGGGCCGGTGGCTCGGGCGTGGTGGTTCTGCCGTGTGGCGCCGGCAAGACGCTGGTCGGTGCGGCCGCGATGGCGGAGGCCAAGGCCACGACGCTGATCCTGGTGACCAACACGGTGTCGGCGCGGCAGTGGAAGACCGAGCTGCTCGCCCGCACGTCGCTGACCGAGGACGAGATCGGCGAGTACTCCGGCGAGCGCAAGGAGATCCGGCCGGTCACCATCGCCACCTATCAGGTGATGACCACCCGCCGGAAGGGCGTCTTCACCCACCTCGAGCTGTTCGACGCCCGCGACTGGGGCCTGATCATCTATGACGAGGTGCACCTGCTGCCCGCCCCGGTGTTCCGATTCACCGCCGACATCCAGTCCCGTCGCCGGCTGGGGCTGACCGCGACGCTGGTGCGCGAGGACGGCCGCGAAGGTGACGTCTTCTCCCTGATCGGCCCGAAGCGCTACGACGTGCCGTGGAAGGACATTGAGGCCCAGGGCTACATCGCCCCGGCCGACTGCGTCGAGGTCCGGGTGACGCTGGACGACACCGAGCGGCTGGACTACGCCACCGCCGAGGCGGAGGACCGCTACCGGGTGGGCGCAACGACCAAGTCGAAGTCCCGGGTGGTCCGCCGGCTCGTCGACCAGCACCGCGGCGAGCGGACACTGATCATCGGTGCCTACCTGGAGCAGCTGGACGAGCTGGGCACGTTGCTCGATGCGCCGGTGATTACCGGTTCGACGAAGAACGCGGAGCGCGAGCGGCTCTACCAGGCGTTCCGGGTCGGGGACATCACCCGGCTCGTCGTCTCGAAGGTGGCGAACTTCTCCATCGACCTCCCCGAGGCCTCGGTGGCGATCCAGGTGTCGGGCACGTTCGGCTCCCGGCAGGAGGAGGCGCAGCGGCTCGGCCGGCTGCTGCGGCCCAAGGC
>JALYNC010000177.1 GCA_030773415.1 Actinomycetota bacterium | reverse complement strand
GGCGGGAGGCTAGCTCCCGCCAGCCGGTGGGGCCGTCAGCCGCCGGACTCCAGCTGTCAGCTGCCGGACTCCAGCCGTGGGTACTCGATCCGCGGGCAGGTGTCCATCACCATGTCCAGGCCGGCCTCGCGGACGCGCGCGGCAGCGTCCTCATCGACCACCCCGACCTGGAACCACACCGCCTTCGCGCCGATGCCGATCGCCTCGTCGGCCGTCTCGCCCGCCTGGTCGGAGCGTCGGAAGACATCGACCACGTCGACCGGGAACGGGATGTCGGCCAGGGAGGCGTAGCCGGCCTCGCCGAGCACCTCCTCGGCCCTGGGGTGCACCGGGACGATGCGCTTGCCCTTGCTCTGCAGCAGCTCGGCGATCTGGTACGCGATTCGATCAGGGTTGTTGCCGAGTCCCACGACCGCCCAGGTGGACGTGTCGCGCAGCAAGCGCGAGATGACCGCCGGGTCCTGGTACGCGGCGCTCATGGCCGGCCCAGTGCGCGGTACTGCCAGCCGGCGGCGCGCCACTGGACCGGGTCCAGGGCGTTGCGGCCGTCGACGATCTTTCGCTGGGACACCACGTCCGCGAGCGTGTTCGGATCCATCGTGCGGAACTCCTGCCATTCGGTGAGGTGGAGCACGACATCAGCTCCCCGAACCGCCTCGACCGCGGAGTCGGCGTAGCTCAGGTCCGGCTCCTTCTTGCGGGCGTTGTCGGTGGCTTCGGGGTCGTAGAGGGTGACGTCCGCCCCCTGGCGGCGCATACGAACCGCCACGTCGAGCGCCGGGGAGTCCCGGATGTCGTCGCTGTTGGGCTTGAAGGCGGCGCCGAGGACACCGACGCGGCGTCCCCGCAGCGAACCGTCGAGCATCTCCCGCGCCAGGTCGACGGTGCGGTCCCGGCGGCGCAGATTGATCGCGTCCACCTCGCGCAGGAACGACAACGCCTGGTCGACGCCGAGCTCCCCGGCGCGGGCCATGAACGCCCGGATGTCCTTGGGCAGGCAGCCGCCGCCGAAGCCGAGCCCGGCGTGCAGGAAGCGTCCGCCGATGCGGTTGTCGTGTGACAGCGCTTCGGACAGCTTCTTCACGTCGGCATGCGTTGCCTCACAGACCTCCGCCATGGCGTTGATGAAACTGATCTTGGTGGCCAGGAAGGCGTTGGCGGAGACCTTCACCAGCTCAGCGGTCGCGAAGTCGGTGACCACCACCGGTGTGCCGGAGGCGATCACCGGCTCGTAGGCCGCGCGCAGCTTCGCCTCGGCGGCCTCGCTCGCGACCCCGAACACCAGCCGGTCCGGGTGGATGGTGTCTTCGACGCCGAAGCCCTCGCGCAGGAACTCTGGGTTCCACGCCAGCTCGATGCCGCCACCGTTGTCCCGACCGGCCGGCGCCTCGGCGGCGATCCAGGCGTCCAGCCGGGCGGCGGTACCGGCCGGCACCGTGGACTTGCCGACCACCAGGCACTCCCGCGTCAGGTACGGCAGCAGTCCCGCGACCGCTCCGTTGACGTAGCTGAGATCGGCGGCGTACTCGCCTGCCTTCTGCGGAGTGCCGACACAGATGAAGTGGACGTCGCCGTGCGCCGCGACCTGCTCGAACGACGTGGTGAACCGCAGCCGCCCGTTCGCGAGGTTCGCCTGCAGCAGCTCCTGGAGGCCGGGCTCGAAGAACGGCACGACGCCGGACGACAGCTGGGAGATCTTCTCGGCGTCGATGTCCATGCCCACGACGTCGTAGCCGAGCTCGGCCATGCAGGCGGCGTGGGTGGCGCCGAGGTATCCAGTGCCGATGATGGTCAGGCGTGGGCGGTCAGCAGCCACGGTCTCCCTTTCGTCGGATGACCTGAGCATGCTAGCGGTCCGGCTGCTCGCGCCCGCCTCATACGAGCCGACGTGGCCCCGGCAATGTCACGCCCGCAGTGGCCGTGACCTGCTCGCTGTCGGCGCGGCGAGGCAACGCCGCCGGGTCGGCATTGCGGCACAGCACAACCCCTCCGCCGCACAACAGCGGCACGAGCAGGCCGGCCGCCAGTCCGTCCGGGTCGGTGTACGGCAGCACGCTCAGGATGCGCTCGCCCGGCTGCACCCGCCAGCGCTCGGCTGCGGCATGGGCAGCCGCCATCTCCGCCGCGCCGGCGGGCTCGCTGGCCGAGAAGGCGTCGCCGTACGCCGGCACCTCGGCGGCGTAGTCAGTGACACCGGCGGGCACGTCCGGAAGGCGCCCGCCCAGTGGGCGCAGCGACAGGCCGAGCACCTCCGCGCCGCTGCGCCGGGCGACCTCCAGCTCGTCCGGTCCGGCGAACACCACGTCGCTGGCGGCCAGTGCCGTGGTCCGGGCGGCGTCGTCCCCCGCTCCGGCACCGATCGTGACCTGCAACCCGGCGGACCAGCAGCCGACCGCGAGTGCGGCGGTCTGCCAGTGGGCGGGCAGCAGCAGAGCGGCAGATCCGCCGGGGCCCAGGCCGAGGCCGTCGACCAGCAGGTTGGCGGTCTTGGCCACCCAGTTGGCGAAGGTGGCTCCGGACAGCTCGACCCGCTCACCGGTCGCGTCGTCGTAGAAGGTGACAAGCGGACGAGCACTGTCCGCGCGCAGCGCCTCGGCCAGCGCATCGGCGGGGGTGCCGGCCGTCACGGCCTCGAGCCGGTCGTCGAGCGGGTGGTGGTGCGGGTGGTGGATCGGGTCATGGCGCACAGTCCTGGTCCGAAGCGGTCCGGGGCTTGGGGGCGGCCGCGACGGAGCCTCCGGGTGACGGCGCGGCGACGGACGGCGCAGCGGTCCGCGGCGCGGGCCCCACGGTCACCGGGGACGCCCCGGTGAAGTCATTGCCGATGTGCGCCTCGAGCGTGCTGCCCAGCTCCGAGCTCACCTCCGTCGTGGCACCCGGAATCGCTGCGGCCAGCGTGCGGGCGGAGTCGGCCTTGTCGGGGCCGTGCCGCACCACCGTGCGGCTGGCGCCCGTGACGCGGCTGTCGATCCCGGTGACCACGAAGCCCACCTGGCGCAGCTCTGCCGCGGCACGGCCCGCCAGCCCGTTCTCTCCGCCGGCGTTCAGCACGCGCACCCGGATGTTCTGCGGCGCGACGATCAGCCGCGGCGCGGGGCTGGCCGCCCGGTCCGCGCCGCCCATACCGCGCATCTCGTCGAACATCGCCGTCTTCTTCGCTTCGTCCACCAGGACGACGGACTTGCCCTCCCGCCGGGCGTTGTCGTCCGTGAACGGCAGCGTCTGGAACTTCACCGCTCCCGGATCGAGGTGGCGCAGCTGCAGTGCCAGATCGCGCAGGTCGAGCTGCTCGTCGAAGTCGACGGAGTCGCTCACCACGTTCAGAGTGCTGGTGAGCTTGACCGGGTTCAGCAGGGTGTCGGCGCTGGTGACCTCGCGTACGACGGCGCCGAGGAAGTGCTGCTGGCGCTGGATGCGGCCGAAGTCGCTGCCCTCGACGCCGTACCGCTGCCGGACGAACGCCAGGGCCACCTTGCCGTCCACGTGGTGCCGGCCGGCCTCGAGGTCGATGCCGGAGTACTTGTCCTTGGCGTCGCTGCGCAGGCAGACGTCGACCCCACCGAGAGCGTCCACCATCCGCGAGAAACCGGAGAAGTCGATCTGGACGTAGTGGTGGATCGGCATGCCGGTCAGGTCCTCGACCGTGGCCTTGAGCAGCGAGGGGTTGCCGCCCGGCAGGTCGCCGATGGAGAACGCGGCGTTGATCTTGTCCATCTGGGCCGGGTACCGGCGGCCGGTGGGAGCGCGCCACTCGGGGATGCGCACCCAGGAGTCACGCGGGATGGACACCAGGACGACGCGGGACGAGTCGGCCGGAACATGCATCAGCATCATCGAGTCGGATCGGGCGCCGGCCTCGGCGGTGGTGTGCGCGTCTTTGAGCTGCTGTGCCGTGTACCCGGCGCGGGTGTCGGAGCCGACCAGCAGATAGTTGCGCGCCTCCGTCGGCGGGTCCGGAGGCGGCTCGCGGCCGGCCAGTCCGATGTCGACGGCGATCCGGTCGATGCGGCCGTCGTAGTAGTGCAGTACGCCGTAACCGAGGATGCTGCCCGCCACGATCACCACGGCGAGAGTGATGGCCAGGCCGCGCAGCAGCTTGCGGGCCCGGCTGCGCCCGGGGGCCGCTCCCGGGGCGGTGACGGGCGTGGAGCCCGTGGCTGCCCGTCGGCCGCGTGGATTGAGGTGAGGCGGCAGCTGCGCGGAGCCCGGTGGCGGCGGCGACGTCACGCGGAACCGCCTCCTCTCCAAGCCTTCGTCGCATCCGGTTGTCCGACCGGTAGACGATCCGGCCCAGCAGCACGTTCCGCGGGGGTGCCGGCGGCAGTGCTGTTCCAGGTTACCGGCGGGTGCGGGCAAAGCGGCGGATCCGGGGCCCCACCGGCGACTGCGGCCAGGTATTCCGCTGGGCACGAACGGCCGGTGAACAGCCGTCCGCCGGGTGTCTCGCTGTAACCTCGGCCGCATGAAGGCGCTGGTTCTCTCCGGTGGAGCAGGCACCCGGCTGCGCCCGATCACGCACACGTCGGCCAAGCAGCTGGTACCGGTGGCGAACAAGCCGGTGCTGTTCTACGGCCTGGAGGCGATTCGGGACGCCGGCGTCACCGACGTGGGGATCATCGTCGGGGACACCGCCGCCGAGATCGAGGCGGCGGTCGGTAACGGCTCCGAGCTCGGTATCTCCGTCACGTACATCCGGCAGTCGGCGCCGCTGGGGTTGGCGCACTGCGTGCTGATCGCGGGGGACTTCCTCGCCGACGAGCCGTTCGTCATGTACCTCGGGGACAACTTCATCATCGGCGGCATCACAGAGCTGGTCCGCGAGTTCGAGGCGGACCTGCCCGACGCGCAGATTCTGCTGACCAAGGTCGACAATCCGGGCCAGTTCGGGGTCGCCGAGCTCGGCCCGGATGGCCGGGTGACCCGGCTGGTGGAGAAGCCGAAGAACCCGGTCAGCGATCTGGCGCTGGTCGGTGTCTACATGTTCTCGCCGACCGTCCACGACGCGGTGGCGTCGATCAAGCCGAGCTGGCGTAACGAGCTGGAGATCACCGACGCCATCCAGTGGCTGGTGGACAACGGCAAGGACGTCCGATCGCACCTGGTCACGGGCTACTGGAAGGACACCGGCCGGCTCGAGGACATGCTCGAGTGCAACCGCAAGGTGCTGGAGTCGGTGGAGCCGGACATCGCCGGCGCCGTCGACCAGCACAGCCGCATCATCGGCCGGGTCGTGATCGAGGACGGCGCGTCGCTGGAGCGCTCTACCGTCCGCGGCCCGGCGATCATCGGCAAGAACACCCGCATCGTGGACAGCTACGTCGGTCCGTTCACCTCGATCTACCACTCCTGCCGGATCGAGCGGACCGAGATCGAGCACTCGATCGTGCTGGAACAGACCACGATCACCGGCGTGAACCGGATCGAGGACTCGCTGATCGGCAAGGAGGTCGAGGTGGCTCCCTCGACGGAACTGCCGCGTGCCCACCGGTTGATGCTCGGTGACCACAGCAGGGTCTCCATCGCCTGACCGCTGGCCGGCCTCATGTCCTCCGGGCCGATTGCGGCCAATCAGCAGCCGGCCGGCCTAGGTTCCGCAGAAGGTCCGGTAGTTGCCGAAGGTCTCCGGCGCCGGCTCGGCGTAGCGCTCGAGGCCAGGGCGCTCGTCGTACGGAGCGGCCAGGACGTCCAGCAGACGGTGCAGCGGCTGGAGGTCGCCCGCGGTCCCCGCCTCCAGAGCCTCCTCGACCAGGTGGTTGCGGGGGATGTACGCGGGGTTCACCCGGTCCATCGCGTCGCCATCCGGGCCCAGTGCCCGCCAGCGCTGCAGCCAGCCGTCGATGGTGGCGAGGTCGAGGACCAGGCTGCGCGCCCCTTCCGCGTCTCCGCGTGCGGCCCGGCCCAGGCTGCGGAAGAACAACGTGTAGTCGACGCGGTTCTGCTGCAGCAGCGGGAACAGGTCCTCGATCAATCCGGACAGCGTGGCCTCGTCCACGCTCGCGTCGAGCCCCAGCTTGGCCCGCATGCCGGCCAGCCACGCCGCCCCGTGCTGGCGGTGGAAGTCCTCGAGGGACGCCACGGCCAACTTGATCGCCCGGTCTTCGTCCGCGTCGATCAGCGGGAGCAGCGCCTCGGCCAGCCGGGCCAGGTTCCACTCCGCCACCGCCGGCTGGTTGCCGTACGCGTAGCGCCCGCCGGTGTCGATCGAACTGAAGACCGTGGCCGGGTCGACCGCCTCCATGAACGCGCAGGGGCCGTAGTCGATGGTCTCGCCGGAGATGGTCATGTTGTCGGTGTTCATGACACCGTGCACGAATCCGACCAGCATCCACTGCGCCACCAGGGACGCCTGTGCGCCCAGCACCGCCTCGAACAGCGCGAGATACGGATGCTCGGCCTGCGCCGCGTCCGGGTAGTGGCGGGCGATGGCGTGGTCGGCGAGTCGGCGCAGCAGGCCGACATCGTTGCCGGCCCGGGCGTACTGGAAGCTGCCGACGCGCAGATGGCTGCTGGCCACCCGGGCGAGCACCGCTCCGGGCAGCACCGTCTCCCGGTACACCGGACTTCCGGTTGCGACGACCGCCAGCGACCGCGTCGTGGGGATGTCGAGGACGTGCATGGCCTCGCTGATGACGTACTCGCGCAGCATCGGTCCGACGGCGGCCAGGCCGTCGCCACCGCGGGCGAACGGGGTGCGCCCGGCGCCCTTGAGATGCAGGTCGCGCAGCCGGCCCTGCGGGTCGGTCAGCTCGCCGATCAGCAGCGCCCGCCCGTCGCCGAGCCGGGGGCTGAACCCGCCGAACTGATGGCCGGCGTAGCCCTGGGCCACGGGCGTGGCGCCGTCGGGATATGCGGAGCCCACGAGCAGCCGCACGCCATCCGGGCTGCGCAACCACGCGGAGTCCAGGCCCAGATCGGCGGCCAGCGGCTCATTGAGCACCAGCAGGCGGGGTTCGGGCGCCTCCTCGGCTCGCCAGGGAACGGCCAACTCGGGCAGCTCGCGGGCGAAGTTGGATCCGACGGAGATGCTGGCGGCGGGTGCGACGGTCACGCTCTCGGCAACGCCTCCGGCTCTGCAAGGCTTCCCGGACGTGTCACCTGTCGGTGTCGGTGTCGGTGTCGGTGTCGGTGTCGGTGTCGGTGTCGGTGTCGGTCGGCGGTGAAGCGAAGGCGGAGCGCGCGTGTTCGGCCACACCGTCGCGCCACGTGCGCTCCTGCGGGTCGAGGTGCGGCAGCGGCGCGCCGGCTGTGGCGCGGCCCGGCGTCGGCAGGCCGCGCTTGAAGAGACCCATGGCCTCCACTGTCCGCCAACCACTGCCGATTCACGGCGCTTTCGCTACGGCCATCGCGCAATGAACCAGCCCCGATCTCAGTGCAGGCCGGCCATCCAGCGGGTGCCGCGCAGCAGGTCGGCGCGGCGCTGCTCGTAGCGCGCCCCGACCGCCAGCAGCAGCGCTCCGGTGAGGCCGAGGGTCAGCCAGCGGGGCAGCCCCACGGCGTACGGGGCCAGCTGACTGAATGCGACCAGCGCCACCGCCAGCGCGCCGGAGAGCGTCGGTGCCTGCCAGCGCTTGGCCACGCCACCGAGCAGCACCGCCGTACCTGTCACCAGCACGAGGCCCGGCCGCAGCAGCCCGGGGTCGTCCAGCGCAACCAGCGCTGGGCAGCAGGCCCGCTGTGCAGGCAGGACCCACGGTCGCCCAGCTCGGGGCTGTCGGTTGCCGCCGGAGCCGCACCAGCCCGACGATCAGCAGCAGCGCCGCGAGCGGCAGCGAGTACGCCTCGACCACATCGACGCCGGCATCGGCGAAAGCCACCCAGGTGTAGGCGCTGCTCGCGAGAACGCCTGCCAGGGCGACGGGCCCCCGGCGGGGCAGGATCGCGTAGACGAAGGCAGTCAGACCGATGGTGGCCAGCGCCAAGGACAGGGACGGCGGACGGCCCGACGGGTTCGCCGCCAGGCAGGCCAGCACCGCCGACAGGGCTGCCGCTGCGCCCAGCACCTGCTCCTCGCGGTGCCCGCGCCGAGTCGCCGCGATCGCGGCTTGCGCGATCCCCAGCACCACCAGCGCAAGCACCGGGCCGTCGTTCCAGCCGGTGCCCCGCATCGGCCACGTCGCGAACATCACCGTCGCGATGGAACTGAGCGCAGCTACCGCGCTGGCCGGTACGCGGGGCGCGGGCACTGCTACGGCGACCGCCGCGAAGGCCACCGTGAGGCAGCCAAGGACGACGGCCCGATGTGGGTCCGTGCCCACGTCGCCCAACCGGCCGAACGCACCGACTACGGTCAGCAGGCCGAACAGCGCGGCGGAGTGCCCAACCAGCGGGCGGCTGGCCAGGGTCGGCACCCGGTAGCGGGCGAAGACCGCTGCGCCGGCCAGCAGCGCCCCCGCGCCCCGCCGGCCGTGACCGGGGTCGAGCCCGGCGGACGCGAACGCCACCCACGTGGCGGCGCCCCCGGCAAGGGCCCCGGGG
>JALYNC010000176.1 GCA_030773415.1 Actinomycetota bacterium | reverse complement strand
GCCGACGAGGGCGCCATCGCGGCCGAACTGGCCCGCGACAACACCGCCGCCGGCCAGCGGCACGCCGCAGCCGCGCGGGCCGCCCGCCCCACGGCGGAGGCGAAGGAGGAGGCGTGGGCCTCGGTCGTGGACAGCAACGACCTGCCGAACGCGATGCAGGCGGCGGTGCTGGGCGGTTTCGTCCAGGTCGAGCAGCGAGACCTGCTCCGGCCCTACATCGAGCGCTACTTCGACACCATCGAGAAGGTGTGGCAGAGCCGCACCTCCGAGGTGGCGCAGACCGTCGTCGTCTCGCTGTACCCGACGTACTTCGTCGAGCAGGCCACGCTGGACCGCACGGAGGCGTTCCTGCGCGACCGGCAGCCACCCCCCGCTCTTCGCCGGCTGCTCGTGGAGGGCAGCGACGCCGTCCGGCGGGCGCTGCGCGCCCAGCAGCGTGATGCCCAGCAGGACGGGTGAGCGGGGCGTAACGGGCGGCCAACGCTTACCCGGCGTTCACCCGGGGTGGGCATCAGCAGGAGGCTTGATCGCCCCCGTCGGCTCAGTGCCCCCGTCGGCTCAGTGCCCCCATCGGCTCAGTGCCCCCATCGGCTCAGTGGTGGGCGGAGATGGCCGGCGGGCCGGAGGTGGCCGGGACGCTGGGGATGATCCTGCCCAGTTCCGCTCGCTCGTCCGCCGTTCCCGGGCCGGCCGCCTCGGCCAGCATCCGGATCCCGGTCACGATGCCGCCGGCAAGCTCGCCCCCCGCAAAGGCGGCGGTGGCGGACAGGGCAGCCAGGCCGCAGGCGCGGTCGTCGATCCGCCGGGCCGCCACTTCACCCGTCACGATCTCCAACCGGCGGGCTCCGGGAGCCACGAACATGAGCACCGCGGCCTCGGCTTGGGCCCCCAGCGCGGCGTGCAGTCGCCTCGCGGTGTCCCGAGCGTTGCCGTCGGGCTCGCCGACGTAGACCGAGAACAGCAGCCCCGTCTGCTCGTGGGCGTCGCGGACCGCGTCCGAGATGTCGTCCATCTGTGACGTCGTGAACGCCTCACCACTGAGCACTGACGCCACTTCCCTTTCCGATCTCGACCGAGCCGGCAGCAGCCAGCGCCTCTTCGGGGTGTTCCGGACCGGCGAACCAGATGGGGTTGTGTTGCCAGCTGCCGCCGGGACGGTACCGGGCACGACGGGTGAGGCCGGGCAGCACAGCGAACGCCGCGATGAGCAGCAGCAGCGCGACGGGCGCCGCGAAGTAGATGAGCACGGTCTGCATGGCGTTGATCCCGCGGTCGGGCTCTTCGCCGTCGTTGATCGCCATTGCGGGCGCCGCGGTGAGCAGCGGGATGATCAGGGCGGACGCAGCGGCGGAGACCCAACGGGCGCGCGGTGTGGTGGCAGTCACTGGACCCTCGGAGTGGTGGCGGTACGTACTGCAGACGGTACCGAATCGACCCCCCCGGTCAGTACCTCGGCCAGCCTGCGTACCCGCTGCGATGCGCGCAGCTCCTCCAGCGAGATGGGCCGCCCGTCCGGACCACTGACCGGTAGCCGCCAGTTGGGGTACTCGTCGAGCGTTCCCGGCAGGTTGGGCTGACGCAGATCGCCCACCGCGTCGCCCGGCGACGCCAGGACGAGCCGGCTGGGGGTGCGGGTGAGCAGCGCGTGCATGGCGAGCACCGTGTCCTCCGGCCCGGCGTCCGCGCCGAGCAGACCTTCGTCGCGCAGCAGCCGCAGGAGCGCGTCCCGTTCGGCCTCGGCCGAGCGCCATTCGTCGTCGACGGGACCGGCGAGCTGATCGAGGTCGGCACGGACCCGGACGTGCTCACCGGAGAGAAAGCCCGCGGCGGTCGGCAGGTCGTGGGTCGTCACCGAAGCCAGCGTCAGTTCCCGCCACTGGCTCGGTGGCAGGGGACCTTGGTCGTTGCCGTCGGCGTCCTGCGCCCGCTCGAACCACAGCACCGCGCTGCCGAGAATGCCCCGCTCCGCCATGGCGGTCCGCACCCGCGGCTCGACGGTGCCGAGGTCCTCTCCCACCACGAGGGCGCCGGCCCGGGACGCCTCCAGCGCGAGGATGCCGAGCAGGGCCTCGTCGTCGTAGCGCACGTACGTGCCCTCCGAGGCCGGACGGCCCGGTGGCACCCACCACAGGCGGAACAGGCCGAGGATGTGGTCGATGCGGATTCCCCCGGCGTGCCGCAGCACCGTCCGCAGCATGTCGCGGTACGGCGCGTACCCGACGGCCGCCAGCCGGTCCGGACGCCACGGCGGCAGGCCCCAGCTCTGTCCCTGCTGGTTGAACGAGTCCGGCGGGGCGCCGACGGACACCCCCGCCGCGAGCACGTCCTGCAGGGCCCAGGCATCCGCGCCGCCAGGCTCCACCCCGACGGCCAGGTCGTGGATGAGGCCCAGCGGCATGCCACTGTTCCGGGCGGCCCGCTGGGCGGCCGCCAGCTGCTCGTCGCACAGGAACTGCAGCCAGGCATGGAACTCGACGCGCTCTGCGAGCTCGGCGCGCGCCTGCTCGACGCCCGGTGCGCCGGGACGCTGCAGCTCGGCGGGCCAGTCCTGGTAGCGGCGGCCGTGCCGTTCAGCGAGCGCGGACCACAGGGCGAAGTCCGCCAGCCCCTGCCCCTCCCGCTCTCGGAACTCCGCGAAGGCCCCGTCGCGCGACGGGTCGCTGCGGGCCCGGAACAGGCACTCCAGGGCAGGAGCCTTGGTGGCCCAGACGACGTCGCGATCGATGCGCTCTGCACTGTTGCGGCGGCGCGCCGCAGCGGCCAGCTCGCGCACCCGCGTCGCGTCGGGCTCTGTCAGGACGGCGTACTCGGGCACGGCCTCGATGGCCAGGTACAGCGGGGAGAAGAACCGGCGGCTGGCAGGTGAGTACGGCGAGTTCTCCATCGGCGCCACCGGCGGCACTGCGTGCAGCGGGTTGCACAGCACCGCTCCGGCGCCGAGCTCCGCGCCGCTCCAGCCGACCAGCTGCTCCAGGTCGCCGAGGTCGCCCATCCCCCAGGAGCCGGCGGACCGCAGGGCGTACAGCTGGACCATCCAGCCCCAGACCTGGCGCTCCATCCCGGCGGGCTGTTCGAGCCGTGCCGGGGTGACCACGACGGTGGCGCACGCGCGGCGCTCGCCGGCGGCGACGGTCAGCCGGTGCCACCCGAGCGGCAGGTCGGCGGGGATCGGCACGGACCACGAGGCGTGCGCGGTGCCGTCGAGCACCTCCGTCTCTTCCGGCGCCGGCGGCAGTGCCAGGTCCAGCTGCGATCCGTCCTCGAGCTCCAGCGACATGCTCACCGGCTCCGCCACCGGCGCCCGGACGGCAACGGTGCCGCCGCCCTCCCGGACCACGACGGTGGGGGCGACCAGCTCGCGCCACCTGCGCAGCCGGACGTCGTCCAGCGCGGCGCGGATCGTGGCCGGCGAGCCGGCGTCGACACCCAGCAACCCGAGGACCGTCGTGACCGTCTCGGCTGCCACCTGCACAGGCCGTTGCTGCCAGTCGTCATAGGACGTGGCGACACCGTAGGCGTCGGCCAGCGCACACAGGTCCGGGTCGAGGGCAGGAGGAATGTCGGTGGTCATGTCGCTGGTGTGTCCCTCCGGCCTGCCGGACGAACATCGCAGTTCAGTGCCCGCGCCCAGTCACCGGCTAAGACGAGCCGAGCTCGGGCGTCCGGGCCCAGCCGCCGACTGCGTCCTCGATCTGCGCGGCGAGCCGCAGCAGCAGCTCCTCGCCGGCCGGGCGGCCGGCCAGCATCACGCCGATGGGCAGGCCGGCGGATGTTCGCCACAGCGGCAGGCTGATCGCCGGCTGACCGGTGACGTTGTAGGCGGCGGTGAACGGGGTGAACCCGAACTGCCGGTTGAAGTCGCGCTCCGGGTCGCTGTCGTCGCGCAGCTCCCCGACGAGGGCCGGCGGCTGCGCCAGCGTGGGGGTCAGCACCGCGTCGAAGCCGGCGGTAGCGCTGATCGCGGCGCGGCTCTGCCGCTGCATGCCGGCCAGTGAGGTGGCAAACCCTGGGCCGCTGACGGCTCGACCACGCTCCCGCAGCCACCGGGTGAGCGGCCGCAGCAGCGGCTCGGCGCCGGCGGGCACGGGGGTCATGCACGCCGCGACCGCCCACACGTCGAGGAACTGGTCGATCACCTCCGGGCGGAACGGCGGCGGCACGTCCTCGACCTCGTGCCCCAGCGCCAGCAGCACTTTGGTGGCCTCGTCGTAGGCGTCGATGCACTCGGGTGCCACGGGAATCGACGCATCGATCGGGGTCGCGTACCGCCCGATGCGCAGCCGGCCGACGGGCCGTTCCACCGCCACGGTGTACGGCTCGGACGGCGGGTTGGCCCAGTGCGGGTCCCCCGGCATCGGGCCGGACATGGCGTCCAGCAGAGCCGCCGCGTCACGGACGGTCCGGGCCAGCGGCCCCTGAACAGCCAGGCCGGTGACGTCGGCCATCACCGGACCGTTGCTCACCCGTCCCCGGCTGGTCTTGAGGCCGACCAGCCCGCACACGCTGGCCGGAATGCGGATGGATCCGCCCCCGTCGCTGCCGTGCGCGAACGGCACCAAACCGGCGGCGACCGCGGCCGCGGCCCCCCCGCTCGATCCGCCGGCGGACCGGCGCAGGTCCCAGGGCGTGCGCGCCGCCGGCGCCACGTCGGGTTCGGTGTAACAAGGCAGGCCGAACTCCGGCGCATTCGTCTTGCCCACGCAGATCGTCCCGGCGGCCTTCAGCTTGCCGACGACGAAGTCGTCGTACGCGGGCACGTGACCGGCGTAGACGGCACTGCCGAACGTCGTCCGTACTCCGGCGGTGGAGTTCAAGTCTTTGATGGCTATGGGCACGCCGAACAGCGGCGGAAGCTCCGCACCGGATGCAAGACGACGCTCAGCCGCCGCGGCCTGCTCCCGGGCGGCGTCAGCGGTGACGGTGACGAAGGCGCCGACAGCCGGGTCGAGACGTTCGATCCGATCGAGATAGTGCTCGACCAGCTCCACCGGCGACACCGCGCCGTCCCGCACCGCCGCCGCCTGCTGCACCGCGGTCAGATCCGCCAGGTCCGGCATGGCGCGAGCCTACGGCGTGCGCGCCCTCGGGCTGACCGTCAGACGGTGACGCCGACCGGCACAGAGATGCCCAGCCCGCCACGGGTGTCGCCGCCGTAGCGTGCCTTCTCGCGAGCCAGGTCGAGCGGACGGATGCCGCTGGCGCCGGCCGCGATGGCCTCGTCATCCAGCAGGTGCGCCGGGATGATCCACACGACCTCGAACTCCAGACCGTCCGGGTCGTGTGCGTAGAGGCTCTTCGTGGTGCCATGGTCGGACGCCCCGCCGAGGGCTCCCGCCTCGGCCAGCCGGTGCGCGTGCTCCTCGAGCTCGTTGAGCGTCCGCACCTCCCAGGCCAGGTGGTAGAGCCCCACCGTGCTCCGGCCCGCTTGCGACGCCCCCGCGCCGGCACCGATGGCGAACAGCCCCAGGTCGTGGTCGTTCGTCGAGTCCGGGGCGCGCAGGAAGGCCGCCTTGCCGGGAATGGACATCACCTGCGTGAAGCCCAGCACGTCGGCGTAGAACGCGACGCTCCGCTCCACATCCCGGACATAAAGCACTGCGTGGTTGAGCCGGTGGATTCCCATGTCGCTTCCTTCTGGCCGGACTGTCGCGGTGCGATTGTTGACAGTTCAACAAGATGAACGGGGACGGCTGTCGGCGCATTCCCCAGGCGTTGCGCCCCGCTCGCGGTCGGCCCAGCTTCTAGGCTGCCGGACATGGACTATCCCGCCGCCGAGCGGCTCGACATCGTCGACACCCTGCATGGACGGGCGGTCCCGGATCCCTACCGCTGGCTGGAGGACGCGTCCGACCCGCGGACCGTCGAGTGGAATGCGTCCCAGGACGAGCTGGTGCGAACCCACCTGGAGGCGCTGCCCGGCCGCGAGCGACTCTCCCGGCGGATGACCGAACTGCTGGCGGCCGGCGCCATCAGCTCCCCGGCGTGGCGGGGGCAACGCCGGTTCTTCATGCGGCGAACCGCCGGTCAGGAGCACGCGGTGCTGCTAACCGTGGACCCGGACGGGACGGAGCGGGTGCTGCTGGACCCGATCGCCGTGGACCCGGCCGGAACCACCACGCTCGACGCCTGGCAGCCCGACAAGGAGGGGCGGCTGCTGGCCTACCAGATGTCCACGGGCGGCGACGAGGAGTCCAGCGTCCGGGTGATGGACGTCGCCACCGGGTCGCTGGTGGACGGGCCGATCGATCGGGCCCGCTACTCCCCCATTGCCTGGCTGCCGGGCGGCGAGGCGTTCTACTACGTGCGGCGGCTGCCGCCCGAGCAGCTGCCGGCCGGCGAGGAGCAGTTCCACCGGCGGGTGTGGCTGCACCGCATCGGCGAAAATCCCGACAACGACACCCTGATCTTCGGAGACGGGCTCGACAAGACCAACTACTACGGGGTATCGGTCAGCCTCGACGGCCGCTGGTTGCTGGTCAGTGCCGCTGCCGGCACGGCGCCGCGCAACGACATCTGGATTGCGGACCTGTCCCGAACCGGCCCCGAGCACCCCGAACTGCGCGCTGTGCAGGAAGGCGCCGACGCGCAGACGGCCGCCTCCGTCGGCCGGGACGGACGGCTCTACGTGTTCACCGACCGGGACGCCCCCCGGGGCAGGCTCTGCGTCGCTGATCCGGAGGCGCCGGAGTACGGCAACTGGACCGAGCTCATCCCGGAGAGCCCCGATGCCGTCCTGGAGGGCTACACGATTCTGGACGGCGAGGAGCTGGAGAACGCCGTCCTGGTGACCGTCTTCACCCGGCACGCGGTGAGCGAGCTGGTCCCCCATCACCTCAGCACCGGGGAACCCGGTACGCCGGTGTCGCTACCCGGGCTCGGGTCGATCGGCGGGCTGTCCTCGCGCCCGGAGGGCGGACATGAGGCCTGGTTCGGTTACACCGATCACGTGACCCCGAATCGGGTGCTGCACTACGACGCGCGCAGCGGCAGCGTGGAGGTGTACGCCGAGCCGCCGGGCTCGGTCGACGTTCCGGCGATCAGTGCGCGCCAGCTGACGTACACCAGCAAGGACGGTACGGCGGTGCGGATGTTCGTCTTGTCCCCGAACGCCGAACCGACGCAGCCGCGGCCCACGATCCTGTACGGGTACGGCGGCTTCGGCGTTCCCATGACTCCCGGCTACTCCGCCGCGCTGCTGGCGTGGGTGGAGGCGGGCGGCGTCTACGCCATCGCGAACCTGCGGGGCGGCGCGGAGGAGGGCGAGGACTGGCACCGCGACGGCATGCGGGGCGCGAAGCAGAACGTCTTCGACGACTTCGCGGCCGCGGCGGAGGAGCTGATCTCCGCCGGCTGGACCACCGCGGCCCAGCTGGGCATCTCCGGCGGCAGCAACGGCGGCCTGCTGGTCGGCGCGGCACTCACCCAGCGGCCGGAGCTGTACGCGGCCGTGGTGTGCTCCGCGCCGCTGCTCGACATGGTGCGCTACGAGCAGTTCGGTCTGGGACAGACCTGGAGCGACGAGTACGGGACGGCCGCCGACCCCGAGCAGCTGGAGTGGCTGCTGTCCTACTCCCCCTACCACCACGTGCGGGAAGGCGTGGCCTACCCGGCGGTGCTTTTCACGGTCTTCGACTCCGACACCCGGGTGGACCCGCTGCATGCACGCAAGATGTGTGCGGCGTTGCAGCACGCCACCACCTCCGACCGACCGGTGCTGATCCGCCGGGAGACCGACGTGGGGCACGGCGCGCGCTCGGTGAGCCGCACGGTGGCGCTGTCGGTCGACACCGCCACGTTTCTGGCCGCACAGCTGGGGCTGGACCTGGCCGACTGATCGGCGCCGGATCGGCGGGACGCCGTGCGCGACGTCTGCGCGGGCCAGTGCACGAGTGTTCGGGCCCAACGCCGACCCAGCGCAGTGGCGGACCCGGCGGGACACTGGGGTCCGTGAAGGCCCCGCACTGCCTGGTCACTGGTGCCACCGGGTACATCGGCGGCCGGCTGGTGCCGCGTCTGCTCGCCCACGGCTATCCGGTGCAGCGCTGGTGGTGGAGTGGGTGCCTCCACCGATGAAGTGGATGTCTGCGTTGTGCAGAGGTGCCAAGGTCCAGGCTGCCTATTTGGTTAGGCGACCAGCACGACTGGCCAGACTTCGGCCCGCTGCATGACCCGCTCGGCGGCCCGGCTCAGCGGCGCGCCCTGGCGGGACGACGTGGAGATCGCGGAGGCGGACGCCACGGACGCGGGCGCCACCCGGGCGGCGCTGGAGGGCATAGACGTCGCGTACTACCTGATCCACTCCATCGGCACGGGGCCGGCGTTCGAGGAGACCGACCGTGCAGCCGCGCGCACGTTCGCCGCTGCCGCCGCCGACGCGGGGGTGCGGCGGGTGATCTATCTGGGCGGCCTGGTGCCGGCGGAGCAACGGCTGTCCGCGCACCTGCGGTCCAGGGCCGAGGTGGGGCAGATCCTGCTCGACGGCGCGGTGCCGGCGGCGGTACTGCAGGCGGCAGTGATCCTAGGCTCGGGAAGCGCGTCCTTCGAGATGCTCCGCTACCTCACTGAGCGGCTGCCGGTGATGGTCACTCCCCGGTGGGTGCGGACCCGCGTCCAGCCCATCGCGGTCCGCGACGTGCTGCACTACCTGGTCGGCTGCGCCACGCTGCCCGAGGACGTCAACCGGCGCTTCGATCTCGGTGGACCCGAGGTGCTGACGTACGAGGAGATGATGCGCGGCTACGCCGCCGTGGCGGGGCTGCGCCGCCGGGTCATCGTGCCAGTGCCGGTGCTCACGCCCAGCCTGTCGAGCCACTGGGTGAACGTCGTCACGCCCGTGCCACGCGCGGTCGCCCGGCCGCTGGTCGCCTCACTGCGAAATGAGGTGGTCTGCTCCGAGCACGATCTCGCGCGTTACGTCGCCGACCCCCCGGACGGCCTGACCCCGTTCCGCCGGGCCATTGAGCTGGCGCTGCAGCGGATCCGCGAGGCGGGGGTGACCACCCGCTGGTCGTCCGCGGCGTGGCCCGGAGCCCCGAGCGACCCTCTGCCGACTGACCCCGCGTGGGCCGGTGGGTCGCTGTACGTCGACCGCCGGGAGACGACGGTCGCAGCCTCGGTGGACGACCTATGGCGGGTGATCCTCGGCATCGGCGGCGAAAACGGCTGGTACAGCTTTCCGCTGGCCTGGACGATCCGAGGGCTGGCCGACCGGCTCGTCGGCGGCGTGGGACTCAACCGCGGCCGTCGTGATCAATACACGATCTCGGTCGGCGAGGCGCTGGACTTCTGGCGGGTCGAGGAGATCGTTCCGCGCCGACTGCTACGTCTGAGGGCAGAGATGAGGCTGCCCGGCCTCGCCTGGCTCGAGCTGGGGGTCGCGGCAAAGGGAGACCCGGCGAATCCCGCGGATCCCGCAGCAGCCAGGACAACTACGTACACGCAGCGGGCGCTGTTCCACCCCCGCGGACTGGCCGGCCACCTCTACTGGTGGTCGGTTACCCCGTTCCACGGCATTGTCTTCGGCTCCATGGTGCGCAACATCGCCCGCGCTGCCGAACGGCAGCACAGCAGAAACGGCGAAGGCCACGAC
>JALYNC010000175.1 GCA_030773415.1 Actinomycetota bacterium | reverse complement strand
CGGGCACCAACTTCTCCCGCACGGTGTCGCGGGCGGTCGCGGCGGCGGGCACCAAGTTCTCCCGCACGGTGTCGCGGGCGGTCGCGGCGGCGGGCACCAACTTCTCGCGCGTGACCTCCGCCGCCGGGGCAAGCCGCTCGGCCGCTGCTTCCCGTGCCGCAAGAACCTTGGGAACGAGCGTCTCCTGCAGCTGCTCGACGCGGGGGGCCAGCGCCTCACGTGCCGCAACGACCTTCGGTGCCAGCAGATCCCGAGCCGTGGACCGCGTCAGGTCGGCCAGCGGAGTCGCCGTCACCGCCACCTCCGTCCGGCCGGACTCGCTGACCACAGGGGTGATGGTGACCGCGCCGGCCGCGGTGAGCCGATCGATGTCGAGCAGCTGCGCCGAATTCATGTCGACGGCGCCTCGGCGGGACATCGGCAGAATCAGGACATCCGTCGTGCGGAACGAGCGGGACACGGTGCACCTCTTCACACGATCTGCGGCCGACTGGCCGGGGTTGGACGGTGAGGCCGGCGGAACGGGCCCGGTAGCCCCCTTCCCGGCGGCTGGCCCGCTACTCCGCCCGCCGGGCGGGCATTGGCAATCGTGCGAGGATTGACGGCGTCCCTCCCCCACTGTGCAAGGAGATCATCCGTGGCAGAGCAGCTGTACGCCACCCTGTCGACGTCGTCGGGCGACATCGAGGTGCAGCTTTTTCCGAACCACGCGCCGAAGACGGTCGCGAACTTCGTGGAGCTCGCCGAGGGAACGCGCGAGTGGACCGACCCCCGCACGGGTGAGAAGAAGACGGCCAAGCTCTACGACGGCACGATCTTCCACCGGGTCATCCCCAACTTCATGATCCAGGGCGGCGACCCGCTGGGCACCGGCACGGGCGGTCCGGGCTACAAGTTCAAGGACGAGACCCACCCCGACCTGTCGTTCGACCGCCCCTACCTGCTGGCCATGGCCAACGCCGGTCCTGGCACGAACGGCTCGCAGTTCTTCATCACCGTCGCGCCGACGGCCTGGCTGACCGGCAAGCACACGATCTTCGGTGAGGTGACCAAGGGCCGTGAGGTCGTGGACGCCATCAGCACCGCGGCCACCGGCCGTAACGATCGTCCGCAGCAGGACGTCGTCGTGCAATCGGTGACGATCGAGCGCCGCGACGGCTGACGGTTCCACAACAACCGCCCGTGTCGGACGCACCCCCATGACGACTCCCGCCGGCCCGGCCGCCTCCGACGACGAGACGGCCGGCGCCAGCGTGCCGGTCTGCTACCGGCACCGGGACCGGGAGACCTACGTCCGCTGCTCACGATGTGAGCGGTCCATCTGTCCCGACTGCATGCGTGACGCGGCGGTCGGTTTCCAGTGCCCGGAGTGTGTGGCCGAGGGCCACCGCTCGGTACGGCAGCCACGCACCACGTTCGGCGGTCGGGTCAGCGGCGACGTCGGCAAGGTGACGACGGTTCTCATCGCCCTGAACGTCGCGATGTTCGTCCTGCAGACACTGATACCGGCGGTCGAGTCGCGGCTGTTCCTGCTGCCGGCCTACCCCGGCGGGCCGGGCTTTGAGGGCGTGGCGGGGGGCGAGTACTACCGGCTGCTGACCGCCGCCTTCCTGCACGGCGGCGCCCTGCACCTGTTGTTCAACATGCTGGCGCTGTTCGCCGTCGGGCCCCAGCTCGAGCAGCTGCTGGGACGGGCGCGCTACCTGGCGCTCTACCTGCTGTCGGCGCTCGGCGGTTCGGTGCTGTTCTACCTACTCGCCGATCCGCTGGCCCGGAGCGTAGGCGCATCGGGGGCGGTCTTCGGCCTGTTCGGAGCGCTGGTCGTCGTCTCCAAGCGGCTGAACTACAACGTCCAGCCGATCCTGATGATCGTCGGGTTCAACCTGGTGATCACGTTTGTCTTCTCCAGCTTCATCGACTGGCGCGGCCACGTCGGCGGGCTGGTCACCGGCACACTGCTGGCCGCGGCCTTCGCGTTCGCCCCGCCCCGCCTACGCCGGGCAGTCGGGATCCTGGTCCCTGGGGCGGTCGGCCTGGCCTTCGCCGTACTGGTCGCCATCCGTACCGCCGCGCTCAGCTGAGGCTGGCCCCGGCCTGCGGCAGGTGTTGTCCCCATTGTGGATAACGCCTGTGCACTGAATTCCAGCGTTGTAACTAGGTGGGTCTGGTCAGCGCCATTGGGTGGCCAGCGCAAAGCCGATCATGATGAAGCTGAAGCCGACGGCCAGGTTCCACGCCTGCAGGTCGCGCATCACCGGCAGCTGTCCGGCGCTGATGTAGTACACGGACAGCCAGGCGATGCCCAGGATGAAGAAGAACAGCATCGCCGGAGCCACCCAGGCGTAGCTTCGCGGCTTGCGGCGGGGCGTCGGGGCGCCGGTTGCTGCCGGCACCGATCGACGGCGTATGCGTGACTTCGGCACGGCTCTCCTCGGGTCTGGCGTGCTCATCGCTGGCGGTGCTGGGCTGAGTTCGCGGTGCTGTGCCGGCGTTGTTACGCGCCGTACTGCTCAGAGCCCTTCCGTGAACTAGCGTAATCGCCGAGGGTCACCGCTCGGGACCCTCGGACGCAACAGCACAGGGGGGAACGGCGGTGGATCGGTCGATGAGCACGAACGGCAGCCGTCGCTGGTCGCCGTGGCGGCTGGGCGTGCCGGCGATCTCCCTGGGCGCCGGCCTGCTCCTGGCGGCCAGTGCCGCGTCGGCGCAGGGTACGGATCTGCGGGCGGGAGGCCGGCTGCAGCTGCCCGAACTGATCGCGAGTCAGGAGCAGCGCGCCGCGCAGTACGCCCAGCGCAGCAAGACGCTGCAGGCCGAGGTGGCCCGGATCTCCGAGGCCGACGCGGTCCGCAGTGTGCCACTGGCCGACACCCGCCGGCAGGCCGCGCAGCACGCAGCCGCAGCCGGCTTCACACCGGTGACCGGCCCGGCGCTGGAAGTGACCCTCGACGATGCTCCCCGCCTGCGTGGTGAGGCGGTGACATCCACAGCTCGGCCGGACGACCTGGTCGTCCACGAGCAGGACGTGCAGGCGGTGGTGAACGCCCTGTGGGCTGGCGGCGCCGAGGCGATGTCGATCATGGGAAAGCGCGTCATCGCCACCAGCGCTGTCCGCTGCGTCGGGAACACCCTGCTGCTGCACGGGGCGGTGTACTCCCCGCCGTTCGTCGTGACGGCTGTCGGAGATCCGGTGCGCATGCAGGAGGCCTTGGACGCCGCCCCCGGCGTGGTGCTGTTCCGGGAGTACGTGGACGCGTACGGGCTGGGCTATGGCGAGCGTAAGGTTCCGGACGCACGGCTTCCGGCGTACGAGGGGCCGTTGCCGCTGACGGCCAGTCGCGTCCCGAGCGGCTCGGCCGGTTCAGGATCGTCGGTCTCCAGCCCTTCAGGAGCGCAGCAGTGAGCACCGTCCTCGTGATCGACAACTACGACAGCTTCGTCTACAACCTGGTGCAGTATCTGGGCCAGTTGGGCGCCAACTGCATCGTGCGGCGCAACGACGAGATCACCGTCGACGAGGCGCTGGAGCTGCGGCCGGACGGCGTGCTGCTCAGCCCTGGCCCAGGAACCCCCGCCACCGCCGGTATCTGCGTCGACATGGTGACGGCCTGCGCCGGGCGGCTGCCCCTGCTGGGGGTGTGCCTCGGCCATCAGGCCATCGGTGCGGCGTACGGCGCGACGATCCGCCGCGCCCCTGAGCTGCTGCACGGCAAGACCAGCCTCGTGGAGCATGAGGGGGAGGGCGTGCTCGCCGGGCTGCCCCGGCCGTTCACCGCGACGCGGTACCACTCGCTCGTGGTCGACGAGGCCACGATCCCCGCCGAACTCGAGGTCACGGCCCGGACCGGCTCGGGAATCGTCATGGGGCTGCGCAACTCCGACGCCCTGCTCGAGGGCGTGCAGTTCCATCCCGAGTCGGTGCTGACCGAGGGTGGCCACCTCATGCTCGCCAACTGGCTTGCGATGTGCGGCGATTCGACAGCGCCCGAGCTTGCTCCGGAGCTGGCCGCCCGGGTCGAGAGCCGGCGCCGGGCGGCGGTCGGCTGAGGCTCGGCCTGGTCATCGGCTGAGGCTGGGCCTGGTCGGTTGTGGTACGCCGTCGGCAGCGGCATCAGCCGGCGGCGCCGAGCTGGCTGCTGCCTCCGGTGACGTTGTCTCGGTCGGCTCGGTCGTCTGCGTGGCGGTCGGCTCAGGGGTGGGGCTCTTGGTCTGGGTCGGTTCCACCGTCGGGCTCGGCGTCGGCCGTTCCGTCGCGACGCTGACCTCGACGGTGTCCTCACCTGGCTGCAGTGGGGAGCCGGGCACCGGATCCTGGCGGAAAATCGTCCCGGGATTGGCGTTCCCCGTGGGATCCGGCTCGTTGTTGACTACCAGGTTCAGGTCCAGTGCGCGGAGCGCCTCCCGGGCCTGGCCGACCGTCCTGCCGCGCAGATCCGGTGCCGCGACGGTGCCCGACGCCACCTGGAGGGCCACCTCGGTGCCGCGGGCAGCGCGCTCGCCGGCGGCCGGGTCGGTGGACAGCACCTCGTTCTCCTCACCCGGGCTGTCCACGCGCTGGACGGAGCCCACCGCCAGCCCGGCCTCCCGCAGAGCCGCGGTGGCCTCATCCTGGCTCAGACCGGTCACCTTCGGCACCGTGACCTCGCCCGGTCCGGTCGAGTAGAACAGCGTGACCGGCGACCCGTCCCGCACCCCAGTGCCGGCGGGCGGGTCGGTACCGATGGCTAGATTGACGGCGACCTCCTCGTCCGCCCGCGCACTCCGGGTGACGCGCAGGCCTAGCGTGGTCAGCCGGTTCTCGGCCACGTCGACGTTCTGATTCTTGACGTCGGGCAGTGCCGTGGTCTCAGGCTCCCCGTCGAACATTCCGGAGAAGAAGGCGGCCGCCAGCCCTAGAGCCGCCAACACCAGGACCACGCCGAGCAGGGCCGCCTTGGAGCGGCGGCGCGGTCCGGGGGCCGGCTCTTCCGGTGCCGACATGGGCAGTAGCGACGTCGTCTCCGCCGGGACCGGCCGGGCCATGGCCACGGTGGCCGGATCGTCCAGGACGATGGGTGCCAGCACCGGATGTCCATCGAGCCAGCGCTCGATGTCGCTGCGCATCTCCCCGGCGCTCTGATAGCGGTTGGCCGGGTTCTTGGCCATCGCCTTCAGGACGACGGCGTCCACCTCCGCCGGGACGCTCCCGTTCAGCTGCGACGGCGGTGTGGGGATCTCCTGGACGTGCTGGTACGCCACCGAGACGGGCGAGTCGCCGGTGAACGGCGGGGCACCGGTCAGCAGCTCGTAGAGCAGGCAGCCGGTCGAGTACAGGTCGCTGCGTGCGTCCACGTGGTCGCCCCGGGCCTGCTCCGGGGACAGGTACTGGGCCGTTCCCATGACGGCGGCCGTCTGCGTCATGGTCATCTCGGTGGAGGTGAGCGCTCGGGCGATGCCGAAGTCCATGACCTTGATGTCACCGCTGGGCGTCATCATGACGTTGCCCGGCTTGATGTCGCGGTGGACGATGCCCTGCTTGTGGCTGTAGTCCAGGGCGCGCAGCACCTCGCCGGTGACCTGCATCGCTCTGGCCGGCGCCAGCGGTCCCTCGTCGTTGAGAACCTCCCGCAGCGTGCGGCCGCGGACGTATTCCATGACGATGTAGGGCACGGACGTACCACTGCTGGCGTCCTCGCCGGTGTCGTACACCGCGACGACGGACGGGTGATTCAGCGAGGCAGCGGACTGCGCCTCACGCTGAAAGCGGGCCTGGAAGGAGGGGTCGCGTGCCAGATCGGCGCGCAGGGTCTTGACCGCCACCTCCCGGCCCAGCCGGGTGTCGATCCCGCGGGAGACCTCGGCCATGCCGCCGTAGCCGAGGGGTTCGAGGATCTCGTAGCGCCCTCCCAGCACCGGCCGGCCCTCACTCATCCTTGCCCTCTCCGCCCCCGCGCTTCTTCTTTCCGCCCCCGCTCTTGCGGTCACGGTTCTTGTTTCCGTCGCCGCCACCGGACCCGCCGCCGTCCGACACCTGCTGCGGCGGTGGTGCGGGTCGCGGAGGCGCCGGCGCGACGGTCACGCGGATCGTGGTCCCCACCGTATGTGATCCGGACGGGGCCACCGCGAGCACCGTGTC
This sequence comes from Actinomycetota bacterium, assembly GCA_030773415.1. Classification (GTDB taxonomy): domain Bacteria; phylum Actinomycetota; class Actinomycetes; order JALYNC01; family JALYNC01; genus JALYNC01. The sequence goes on along the minus strand of JALYNC010000175.1, from coordinate 8,928 downwards.
CACGGGCTTGCCGTCGCCGGACGGCGCCACCACGCGCTGGGGCCGGAGCCGCAGCCGGATCAACTCGGCGCTGACGGCCGCGAACGGCTTGCCGACCAGTGCGCGTGGGTCCACGGTCGACCGCGGCGGAGTCGGGCTGGCTGTCGGGCTGGCCGTCGGGCTCGCGGACGCCTCGGCAGTGCGCTGCGGCTGCGCGCGGGCGCCGTCGTCGTCGGTGAGGCCCCGCAGCACCAAGGTAGCCAGCAGCGCAGCGAACAGCGCGGCGACCAGCACTTTCCCGCGCCGTCTCCCGGATCGGCGGGACGTGGCGCCGGACGGCCCAGCCCCCTTAGCCGCTGCCGAGGCCTTTGCGACGAGCGGGGCGGTGCTCGACCGGCCGGCGGACAGGATCCGTGTGCCCGGGAGGGTGGCCGCGATGGTGTCGCTGTCGCTGTTGGCCATGGCCAACTGCAGCGCGGCGGTTCCGAACTGCCCCGCAGACGCCGGCCGGGCTGAGGGGTTCTTCGCCAGCGCTGACTCGACCAGGGCCCGGACCGGCGCAGGCACACCCGCAGGCAGCGGTGGCGGCGGATCGTGTAGATGGGCGCGGACGAGGGCAATGGCGCTGTCGCCGGCGAACGGCCGCTGCCCGCTGAGGCACTCGTACGCCACGACGCCCAGCGAGTAGATGTCACTGGCGGCGGTGATCGCGCCACCGGACGCCTGCTCGGGTGAGACGTAGTACGCCGTCCCGATCAGGTGCCCGCTGCGGGTGACGGGCACCGAGTCCATGGCCCGGGCGATGCCGAAGTCGGTGACCTTGACCGTCCCGTCCGGGCGGACCAGCAGGTTGCCCGGCTTGATGTCGCGGTGGACTACCCCGATGTCGTGCGCGGCCTGCAGCGCAAACGCCGCCTGACTGATCAGATCCAGAGCGCGGGCAACCGGAAGCGCCCCGTCCCGGACCAGCAGCAGTGACAGCGGTGAGCCGCTGACCATCTCCATCACCAGGTAGGCAATCAGCTCGCCGTTGTCCGACGTCTCGCCGTAGTCGAAGATGCTGGCGATTCCGGAATGGGACAGGGCGGCCGTGTGACGGGCCTCCGCGCGGAACCGCTCCAGGAACTCCGGATCGTCGACGAACTCCGGGCGCAGCACCTTCACCGCCACCGGGCGCCCGAGCAGCTCGTCCTCGGCGCGCCAGACCTCGCCCATCCCGCCGACGGCGAGCCGGCTGACCAGCCGGTAGCGGCTGCCCAGGCAGCGGGCGGGCGCGAGTTTCATCGGTCCAGCGCCGCGGAGATCACGGCGCGGGCGATGGGAGCCGCCAGGCGTCCGCCGGTCGCCTCGGCGCCGAGGTCGCCACCGCGCTCGACGAGCACGGCCACGGCCACCTGCGGATCGTCGGCCGGCGCGAATCCGGTGAACCAGGCGTGCGGCGCCTGACCTTTGGCGTGCTGGGCCGTGCCGGTCTTGCCGGCAACGTCGATTCCCGGGATCTGGGCCCGGGTGGCACTGCCGCTCTGCACCACCCGCTTCATCATCTCGGTGAGCTGGCTGGCGACGTTGTCGCTCACCGCACGGCCGAGCTCGCCGGGCGGGTCGCGCTGAATAGTCTCGAGGTTCGGCGTCTGCACCGACTTCACCAGATAGGGGCGCTGCACGACGCCGCCGTTGGCGATGCCGGCCGACAGCATTGCGGCCTGCAACGGGGTGATCCGGACGTCGAACTGGCCGATCGCCGACTGGGCGGTCTGCGGCGCGTCCAGGTCCTCGGGGTAACGGCTAGCCCCCGACGTCATGGGGATCTCGAACGACTCTCCGAAGCCGAATGCCTCCGCCTGCTCGCGCAGGGCGTCGTCCCCTAGCTCCAGCCCCAGCGCCGCGAACGCGGTGTTGCAGGAGATCTCCATGGCGTGGATCAGCGTGTCGGTCTTGCCGTCGGAACAGCGGCTGCGACCAAAGTTCCTGATCACGCTCTCGGTCTGTGGCAGGTCCAGCTCGTCCGGTGCGGGCACCTTGCTGTCGTTGGAGTACCGGCCGTCCTTCAGGGCCGCGGCGGCGGTCACCAGCTTGAAGATGGAGCCGGGCGGATACGTCTCGGACAATGCGCGATTGACCAGCGGACGGTCCTCGTCGGCCGTCAACTGCTTGGAGGCCGCGGACACCGCCTCGGTGTCGTGCTGCGTCAGCCTGCTCGGGTCGTAGGAGGGGCTGCTGACCATGGCGAGGATCGCTCCCGTCCTGGGGTCCAGCGCCACCACGGCACCACGGCGGCCGCCGAGCGCCTCGTAAGCCGCCCGCTGCACCTTCGGATCCACCGTGAGCACCACCGCGCTGCCCTGCTGTTCGCGGCCCGTGACCAGGTCGCTGATCCGGCGGGTGAACAGGGCGGACGCCTCACCGGACAGGTAGTCGTTCTCCTCCCGCTCCAACCCGTTGGCGGTGAACAACGAGATGTAGCCGGTGACCGGGGCGAACGCGGAGCCGCCGGGATAGGTGCGCAGGTACTTCAGCCGGCCCTCCGTCTCGGTGGATCGGGCGACCTCCACGTCCCCGGCAAGAATCGGCCCGCGCTTGCGCTCGTAGGCATCGATCAGCCGGCGGACGTTGTTCGGGTGCTCGCTGTACTTGTCGGCCTTCACGACCTGCACGTAGTTGACGTTGATCAGCAGCATGCCGAACAGCACCATCACCGCGATCGCCAGTCGCCGCAGGGGCCGGTTCACGACAGCGCCCCGGCCGGAACGTCGCCCGGGCGGACCGGTGGCGGCGGTGCAGGCGGCTCACTGACCGGACGCCGGGAGGCGTCGCTGATCCGCAGCAGCAACGCGATCAGCGTCCAGTTGGCGATCAGTGACGAGCCGCCGTAGGACAGGAACGGCAGGGTGAGGCCGGTGAGCGGGATCAGCTTGGTCACGCCGCCCACCACGACGAAGATCTGCAGGGCGAAGCCGAACGCCAGCCCGGCAGCGAGCAGCTTGCCGAAGCTGTCCCGGACGCTGAGCGCGGCCCGCAGTCCGCGCTCGACGACGAGGAAGAACAGCACCAGCACGGCCATCAGGCCGGCGAGCCCGAGCTCCTCACCGATCGTCGCGGTGATGAAGTCGGATTTGGCGAATGGCACCGTCTCCGGCCGACCTTGTCCCAACCCGGTGCCGGCGACGCCGCCGTCCGCCATGCCGAACAATGCCTGCACCAACTGGTAGCCGCCGCCGTTGGCATCGGCGAACGGGTCGAGCCAGATGCTCACCCGGGTCTGAACGTGGCTGAACAGGCCGTGGGCGACGAAGGCGCCGCCGAGGAACATCGTCAGACCCAGTACCAGCCACGACGTGCGTTCGGTGGCGACGTACAGCATCGCGATGAAGATCCCGAAGAACAGCAGGGATGTGCCGAGGTCCCGTTCGAACACCAGCACAACGAGGCTGGCGAGCCAGGCCACCAGGATGGGGCCGAGGTCGCGGCCGCGCGGGAAGTCGAACCCGAGGAAGCGGCGGCCGGTCAGGGCCAGCAGCTCGCGCTTGGAGACCAGATAGCCGGCGAAGAAGATCTCGAGCAGCAGCTTGGCGATCTCGCTGGGCTGGATGGAGAACCCGGCCACCCGGATCCAGATGCGCGCGCCGTTCACCATGCTGTACTGCGCCGGCAGGATGGCCGGGATCATCAGGAGCACCAGGCCGACGGCGGCTGCCGTGTAGGTGTACCGCTGCAGGATGCGGTGGTCCCGGATCACGATCAGCGTGATCACGAATCCGATCACGCCGAGCGCGGTCCACAGCATCTGCGCGCCGGCGTCGCCGCTGGCCACGGCACGACCCGCGGCCCGCGCCTTGTCGGCCTCCGCCAGGTCCAGCCGGTGGATGAGGACCAGCCCCAGCCCGTTGAGCATCGCCACCGCGGGCAGCAGCAGCGGATCGGCGTACGGCGCGAACCGCCGGATGGCCAGGTGCGCCACCCCGAACAGCACCGCGAGCCCGCCGGCGTACTTGATCGTCGGCTCGGGGATCGGTGCACCCTCCGCGAAGCCGACGGCGATGTAAGCCGCCACCACGACGCTCATGGCGAACAGCAGCATGGCCAGCTCGGTCCATCGCCGCTGGCGGCCCACCGGCGGCGGCGAGAAGGTAGCGGCCGTCACGGCTGATCCTGGGCGCAGCCAGTGGACGGCGCGGCGGTCGGGGTCGGGGTCGCGTCCGCAGTACCGGGAGTCGCCGCCGACGGCGTCAGAGTCCCGGCAGGGCCGGCAGGGCCGGCAGTGCTGGCACGGGCCTCGGGCGAGGGGTCGCCGGACTGGCCCGGCAGCTCCAGCCGGTGCGCGATCTGGCGGGCCTCGGTGAGGCTGCCGGCCGAGATGCCGGCCTGCACGCGCTCCTGCTCGAAACAGGTCAGGCGCTCCAGCGGAATGGACAGCCGCTCGTGCCGCGACGACAGCCCCATGCCGCCGACGGAGCCGGTCAGCCCGCGGAAGATCGCAACCGAGCCGCCGTCGGCGCCGACGTAGTACTGCGACTGCAGGTACGCCCGCGCGCCCGTGGCCGCGGCCGCAAGCAGTGCGACCGTGAGCAGCGCGAACACGATGGGTCGGGTCAGGGACCGGCGTGGCCGGGAACGCGCCGTTGCCGACGGCGCAACCGGCTCGGCGTCCAGCGGCGGAGAGGACCGGACGGCGGTGGCCGTCGCCGCGCGCCCGGCGGCCGTGTCCGGCACGGGCGACCGCCGCGGCTCGTTCTGCGCCGCGGCACCCGCGACGACGACGCGTTCGGTCGGGGCGTTCCCGTCCACGATGTCGGCCACCACGGCGGTGATGTTGTCCGGACCGCCGCCCCGCAGTGCCAGCTCGACGAGCCGGTCGACCGCTGTCTCCGGATCCGATTCCGCCAAGGTCTGGGAGATCGTGTCGGCGCTGACCACGCCGGACAGGCCGTCGCTGCACAGCAGGTAACGGTCGCCCGCGCGCACCTCCCGGACGGACAGGTCCGGGGTGACGCCCGCTCGCCCGTCCAGCGCCCGGGTCAGCATGGAGCGCTGGGGATGGACGTCCGCCTGCTCGGGGGTGATCCGGCCGTCACGGACGAGCTGCTCGACCAGCGTGTGATCGGTGGTGATCTGCTGCAGCTTGCCGTCGCGCAGCATGTAGGCGCGGGAGTCGCCGACGTGGGCAAGCCCGCACCGCGAGCCGGCGAAGAGCATGGCGGTCAGCGTGGTCCCCATGCCTTCCAGGCCGGCGTCGGCGTTGACCATGTCGCGCAGACGGTCGTTTGCGCCGGCCACGGCGCTCGCCAGGCCGTCCAGCAGATCGCCCCCCACGGCGTCCTCGTCGAGCGGTACGAGGGTGGCAATCGTCACCGCGCTGGCGACCTCACCCGCGGCGTGGCCACCCATGCCGTCCGCGACCGCCAGCAGCCGTGGGCCGGCGTAGACGGCGTCCTCGTTGCCTTCACGGAGCAGGCCCACGTCGGACCGCGCCGCGTACCGGATGCTGAGTGTCATCGCCGGCTCATCGGCGTAGCTCCAGCACCGTGGTGCCGATGCGGATCGGCGTGCCGGCCGGCACCGCCGTCGGGTGGGTGATTCGGGCCCGACCGAGGAAGGTGCCGTTGGTGGAACCGAGGTCCTCCACCAGCCACTGTCCGTCCGTCGGGACCAGCCGCGCGTGCTCGTTCGAGGCGTAGTCGTCGGTGATCACCACCGTGCAGGAGTCCGACCTGCCGAGGGTGATGGGGGCGTCCCCCAGCTTCACGGTGGTGCCGGCCAGCGCGCCCTGGGTGATCAGCATCTGGCGTGGCTCGCTCTTGCGACTGTCGCGGGCCTCCCGCCGAAGCTCGCGCGGGCGCGGTGACGGCGGAACGGGCGGCAGCTTCTTGACCGGGGACTCCGGCGAGGCGAACAGGTCCGTGCGCACCACCCGGATGGCGGTCAGCACGAACATCCATAGCAGCACGAGCAAGCCGGCCCGGATCACCAACAGCACCAAGTCGTTCATGGTCGCCAGCTCGGGCGCTGCTGACCTTCATCGCGTTCGCGTTGAGCGCCGGCTTCTGAGTGCGCCGAGCGCCCGCTCATCCGCGCACGCCTCGTCCGTCGTCGCGGTAGACCATCGTCGTCGTGCCGATCTCGATGCGGTCACCGTTGCGGAGCTGATGCTCGGAGACGTTACGCCCGTTCACCGACGTGCCGTTGGTGGATCCCATATCGATGATGACGTAGCCGTCGCCGTGCCGCCGCAGCTGCGCATGGCGTCGGGAAACGCCCGTGTCGGGCAGGCGCAGATCGGCGTCCACGCCCCGGCCGATGGTGATGTTCGCCGAGGTGAGCACGTTCATCGAGTGGCGTTCCGGATCTCCCGGCACCGGTACCAACAGTCGCGGCATCGGCGGCGGTGAGACCGCCACGGTGGCGTCGTCCGCGGCGGCATTTCGCGCGGGTGGCCGTGGCGCCGCCGGCTTCCGGGCCTCACGGCCCAGGAGAGGAGCCGGTGCCGCAGCCACTGGGGCAGCCGGTGCGGGCGGCGGGGCCGGCGGTGCAGCGGATGGGCTCGCGCGTGGCGGCGCAGGCGGCTGGACCGGCGGCCGGGCAGGTGCGGGCGGTGTCTTTGCCGACCGGCGCTGGCCGGTCGACGTGACCCCGCTGCGGACGCGGAAAAAGCCGGTGCCCAGGTCGTCCACCTGCTCGAGAGTCACGGTGACCGGTCCAACGAAGGCGTAGCGCTGCTCGGCGGCGTGCTCGGACACCATTGCCGCGAGCTCCTGGCCGAGGGGGCCGCCGTACGGCGAGAGGCGCTCGTAGTCGCTGGTCCCCAGCTCGACGAAGAATTCGTTCGGCACGAGGATACGCTGGGAGCCCACGACGGCCTTGCGGTCGTCGCACTCGCGCTGCAGGGCGGCGGCGATCTCCACCGGCTCGACCTGGTCTTTGAAGACACGCCCGAAGGCGCCGTGCACCAGCTCCTCGAGCCGGCGCTCGAAGCGCTGCAAACCTCCCACTCCGCGCCTCCTCAGCCGGTGTTTAGCATGGTATCGGCCCGGACACCGCCCTTCCGCGCCTCGCCTCCACTGCCCCGGAGGAGGCCAGCGGAACTCCCGAGGGCCGGGTCCGGCGTCCGTGGTAACTTCGGCTGTCGCTCGGGCGAGTGGCGGAATGGCAGACGCGCACGGTTCAGGTCCGTGTGTCCGAAAGGACGTGGGGGTTCAACTCCCCCCTCGCCCACCCTTTAGCATGCGCCCTCACCTGCGAAGACGTCCCCTGGGGAGTGCAGTGCGTTGGCTGTGATGCAGCCTGGTGATGCAGTCAGCCTCGACGTCGAGGTTGTGATTACGACGCCTCGTCCAGCATCGATGCGACGGTCTGGGCGGCAATCCGCTGCTGTCCCTCGATCACATGCGAGTACAGGTCGAGCGTGATCTGGATCGTGGCGTGGCCTAGGCGCTCCTGTACGACCTTCGGGTGGACGCCGGACTGAAGGGCCATCGTTGCCCAGCCGTGGCGCAAGTCATGCAGCCGGATCTTCGGCGCTTCGTGCGCCTCCACTCGTGACTGAAACAACCGTGAGCATCTGTCTGGATGCATGGGTCCGCCCGCGGTCATTCCCGCTGGCAGTCGCCAGGTGTCGCGCGGGAACACGAGGCGACCGCCCGCCTGATCGTGCCAAGAGTCTCCTGCGGACTCGCGTTCGGCGTCCTGCTGCTCCCTATGGAGCGCAGCGCCTCCACGGTGGCGGAGTCAAGGTCGATCGGGCGTGCCCTGCCGCTCTTCGTCGGGGTGAACTCGACGGGCTTGTGCCCTTGCCCTCGCTCGACACGGTGACCGCCCTGCGGATCGACACCCGCGGGTTGATTGAGTCCAGGTCGAGGTCGCCCCAACGGAGCCCCAGCGCCTTCACCCCGGCGGACGCCGGTCATTGCCATGAAACGCCACAGGCAGCCGTGTCGTTCGTCAGGGGTGAGTTCAAGGAAGCGCCGGAGGTCGCCAGGCGACCACACGCTGATCTCGTGCCCGAGCTGATCACCAGAAGGTCGCGCCGGGATGCGGGCGTGCCGGCAAGGGTTCGCCGGTATGACGCCATCGCGTTCTGCCTCACCGAAAGCCCCGGAAAGGATCGCGTGCACCTGCTTGACCGTCGTCACTGAGAGTCCTTCACCCGCCCGATGATCGGCGCGCCCCCCGCCACCAGCCTCCGGTAGAGCTCCTCCAACGTCGCGCGGGTGATTCCGTCGACCCGCTTGTTGCCGATGGCGGGCTTGACGTGCCGCTCGGTCTTCGTGCGGTAGCTCGCCCGGGTGCTCGCCCGGATGTGTACGGACGAGAGCCACGTGTCGAGGTAGTCCGCGAGGGTCAACGACGTCGGCTTGACGTAGGTGCCGCGTTTGGCCTTGGCGCGTGATCGGAACGCCAGTCATCCGCCTCGGCCTGGCTACGGAATCCGCGCTTGGTCACCCGGCGATGCCCGCCGGTGTCGGGCTCCAAGACGGACAGCGACACCGCCCACCACGTCTCGCCGCTCTTCAGGGTGTAGGGCCATACGGAACCGGATCTGATGGGCCGGGGTCGTGACAAACCGTGTCGGGTATCGCGGCGTTGCGCGCGGCGGCGGACGGCGTACCCGTCTGAGCGGGGGAACGGCGTCGATCACACGTTCGGCTGCGCAACCGCAGGGTGCGCCGGTGTAGGTGCGGCGCGCCCGGGCATTCGTCAGTGAGTTGTAGGCATCGCACCGAGAGGGGTCGGCATGAGCAGCGAGCACACATTCGGGCAGGCTGGAGAAACCGGGCCGGCAGCTGACGCCGGGCCGGTCGACGACGGCGACGTCACGCTGCAGCAGGGTGGTGCTACCACTGCGAGCGGTGGCGGTGCCACAGCTTCCGGCGCGACGTCCGATGCGGACGAGGACCGCGAGGTCGGCGTGCGGGCGGCGGTGGAGCGTGGACCCGCGGAGCTGTCCGACGAGGG
>JALYNC010000174.1 GCA_030773415.1 Actinomycetota bacterium | reverse complement strand
AGGGGACCCGCAGCCCACCGGAAGCGCGCCGGTCAGACCGGAAACTCCCGGGTCACCACGACGGTGAGGCCGGTCTCCACCGGCAGCCCGGAGTAGGCCGGGTGCACGCGCTGGACGGCGGGAAAAGCCGCCGCGAATGCTCTCGCCGCAGCCTGATGTCCCTCCGCGTAGTAGACGGTCGTCCGGCTGGTTCGCCCGGGCAGCCCGGCGATCCGATGCACGGCCCAACCGCCCGCGGTGAAGGTGGCGGCGGCCCGCCGGGCGAGCCCCTCACGGCGCGAATTGTTCAGCACCAGCAGCGGGACGCGTTGCCCGGGCCGCTGAACCGCACCTGTCCCGGGCGCTGCCGACACCGGGGGCACCGGGGGCACTGCCGGAACTGTCGGCGCTGCAGACACTGGGGGCACTGCCGGAACTGGGGGCACTGCCGGAACCGGGCGCACCGGGGGTACCGGGGGTACCGGGGGCGCTTCCGTCGCGGGCGCCCCGGGGAACTTCTCGGCGGGCGCCGGCCTTCCCGGCGCATGGCCGGCGTGCGGCCGTACGGCGGCCGGAGTGGCCGGCGAGCTGCGGGCGGCTCCTGCGCCGACGATGCTGGTGTCCACCGGCTGCGCGAAGACCTGCAGCAGTCCGATACCGGCGAGCACCGCGCCCAGGGAGGCGACCGACGGTGCCAGCCGCCGCGACGATCCCGCAGTGCGCACCAAGGTCAGCCGTCGAAGCCGAGCCGCCGCGCGGAGCGGGCGCGCTGCCGGGTGGTGCGCAGCCGGCGCAGCCGCTTGACCAGCATCGGGTCGAACTGGAGGGCCTCGGGCCGGTCGAGAAGGGCGTTGAGGACCTGGTAGTAGCGGGTCGCGGACATGCCGAACAGCTCCCGGATGGCCTGCTCCTTGGCGCCCGCGTACTTCCACCACTGACGCTCGAAGGCGAGCACCTCTCGCTCGCGCTCGCTCAACTCCGTCGCGGCGGGAGCGGCTGCGCTTCGTGCCATGGCGTTATCCATGCGACCTCCGAACTGGACCTGCCGGCGTCCCCACCGGCGGGCAAGGTGCCCGGCCCGTGGAAACCACATCGACGTAATTCTCGCACGCAGGGGCGACGATATCCGCGCCACCGGCCGGACGCCCGCGGGTCACCACCGGTTCAGGCGCGTACGGTCGGGGCAGACCGCTGCGCCACGCGACCTGTCAGACCCCGGAGGGCCCGATGGAAGAGCACCTGCCACGCGTGTACCTGGACTTCAACGAAGACTTCCCGCACATCGCCGAGGCGCATGGGGAGCTCGCTCGCAGGATCCGCGAATCCACGCCGTTCGATGAGCGGACCGATCGCTTGATCAAGCTGGCGCTCGCGATCGGCGCCGAAGCGGACGGCGCCGTCAGGTCGAACGTGCGCAAGGGCCTGCAGCACGGCATCACGCCCGAGGAGATGCGCTACGTGGCCCTGTCCGCGATCACCACGTGCGGATTTCCGACGGCGATCGCCGGCCTGCGGTGGACGCAGATGGTCTTCGACGGCGAGGAGGTCGAGTCCGACCGCGAGCCGTAACACGGGTGACCGATACGTCCAGCGCCGGGCGGACGGGCGGACGGGACCTAGCGAACAGCTTGCATACCATGGGCAGCGACCGACCACCCGCCCGGACGTGAGCGATGCCTTCCTCCCCCACCGCCAAGAAAGAACCAGGTAACCAAGCTTCGCTGTCCCGACCCGGGGACTTTCTCGGCAGCGACGACGTACTTGATGCGACCGCGCCGGCCGTCCGGGCGGCCGCCGGAGCTCTCGGCGCACAGGCGTCCCGCGCAGCAGGTGCGCAGTTCCCGGACAGTTACGTGCTGGCCGCGTACCGCTTCGTGCGCGACGAGGTCGCCCACTCCGTGGATGCCGCGAACCCGTTGATGACGGTCCGCGCCTCGGAGGTGCTGGAGCACCGCACCGGGCTGTGCTTCGCCCAGTCGCATCTGCTGGCCGCGCTGCTTCGCGCCGGCGGCGTGCCTGCCGGGCTGTGCTACCAGCGGTTGGCGGGTCCAGGGTCGTCGCACGTCGTGCACGGGCTGACGGCTGCGCACCTGCGTGGTGCGTGGGTACGGCTGGACCCCCGGGGGACTCCGGCGCAGCGTGGGACGGAGATCCGTCTCGACGTCGACCAGCTGGCGTACGAGCCGCGTGCAGAGCTCGGCGAGCTCGACTACCTTCCGATCTTCGACCGCCCGCACCTGGCTGTCCTGTCGGCGTTGCGCGGATCGGACCACGCACTGCAGCTGTGCCGCAGCGGGCTTCCTGCCGAGCTGCCCGGCGTACCGGGCCGGGCCGGGGCGCCCGACCGCAGGTAGTCGGCCGGCGGGCACGGCCCCGGTCGACGCACTTAGGCTCCGCTGGTGCCCCGAGACGCCCCCGCCTCCACGCTCGAGGACGTCGTGCACCTCCCCCACGGTGTTCGGCTCGCGCTGCGACGGACACCGGGGCATCGCCGCCCCTTCCTGCTCGTGCACGGCCTCGCGTCCAACGCCCGGATGTGGGACGGCGTCACCGCGGCGCTGGCCGAGCAGGGGCACGAGGTGGTCGCGGTGGACCTGCGGGGCCACGGCCGGTCCCCGGACACGGACGGGGGCTACGACACCGCCACGGCGGCGTCAGATTTGGCGTCGCTGCTCACGGTGCTGGGCTGGACCGGCGACCGGCAGCCCGTCGTGGCCGGGCAGTCGTGGGGCGGCAACGTTGTCCTGCACCTCGCTGCGACGTCCGGCGGCGTCGGCGCGCTCGCGCTGGTCGACGGCGGGTGGATCCGGCCGGCGGAACGCTTTCCCGACGAGGACGCCTGCTCGGAGGCGCTTGCCCCGCCGCGCACTGGACGGCATGACGCCGGCCGATCTCGACGTCCTCGTCGAGGGCTGGACCGCAGGCTGGCCCGCCACGGCGCGTGCCGGCGTGCTCGGCAACTTCGTCGAGAGGCCGGACGGCACCGTACGGGCGCGGCTGCTCCGGGAGCACCACCGGTCGATCCTCTCGTCGCTGTGGCGGGCAGATCCTCGGACGCTTTACCCGCTCGTACCGGTGCCGGTGGCCCTGCTGGCCGCCGGACAGGAGGCGGGCGGTACCTCGGCGGAGGACGCGGCCAAGGTTGCTGCTGTTCAGGAGGCAGCGTCGGAGCTGAGTGATGCGACCGTCCGCTGGTTTCCCGGTGCGCACCACGATGTGCACGCGCAACGGCCCGGCGATGTGGCACGTGAGCTGTTGGTCCTGGAGGGACGGATCGCGTCCCGGGCATGACGATTCTGGCGATGATGGGCTCGGGCGAGACCGCACCGGCGATGCGCCGCGTCCACCGGGACATCTTCGCCGCCACCGGCCCCGGCCGGGCGGTGCTCCTCGACACCCCTTACGGCTTCAGGAGAACGCCGACGAGCTGACCCAGAAGATCGGCGCCTACTTCGCGGACACCGTCGGGCGCCCGGTGGAGGCGGCGCGGTGGCGCTCCCGTGACGACGGTCCGGCAGCCCTGGCGTCCGCGATGGCGGTCCTGGCAACGGCCCGTTGGGTGTTCACCGGGCCGGGCAGTCCCACGTACGCACTGCGCCAGTGGCGGGACACCGAGATTCCGGCGGCGATGACGGACATGGTGCAGCGGGGCGGGACCCTCGTCCTGGGAAGTGCCGCCGCCGTCACGTCGGCTCTCATGCGGTTCCGGTGTACGAGATCTACAAGGCCGGAGAGTTCCCACATTGGGTGGCCGGGCTGGACGTCCTGGGCACTCTCACCGGCATAACGGCTGCGGTGGTGCCGCACTACAACAACAGTGAGGGCGCCACACACGACACCCGGTACTGCTACATCGGCGAGAACCGCCTGCGAACGCTGGAGAACGGCCTGCCCGCGAACGTGGGGGTGCTGGGCGTCGACGAGCACACCGCCCTGATCCTCGACCTGGAGGCCAGCACGGCGCAGGTTGCCGGAGCGGGAGCGGTCACGGCTCGTTGGCGGGGCACCTCCACTGTCTTCCCCTGCGGCAGCACCGTGCCGATCGAGACGCTGCGGCGCGTGGTGAGCGGGGAGGGCGCAGCTGCTGCGGCGGCGGCGGACGCGGACCCGCACACAAAGGCAGGTCCAGCTGCGCAGGCGCGCAGCATGCCCGCGGGGGCCGCGGCTCCAGACGCACGTGTCTCTGCTGGCCGAGGCGGAACGCCTGCGGAGCGCCTTCGATGCCGCCGTGTCGGCGGGAAATCCGACCGCCTGCGTCGCCGCAATGCTCGAACTCGAGCAGATACTCGTCGATTGGCGCGCGGACACGCTGCAGGGGGACGAGACCGCGCGGGCACGGCGGATGCTGCGCGCCATGGTGGTGCAGCTGGGAACGGCACGCGCCGCCACCAGGTCCAGCCGGGAAGTGCTCGCCCCCCTGGTGGAGCTGGCCCTCGACCTGCGGGCGGCGGCCCGGCGCGATCGGAACTTCGCTGCCGCCGACCTGGTTCGGGATCGCCTGCACAGGGCCGGCATCGAGGTCCGGGACACTCCCGACGGCGTGGAGTGGGAGCAACGCGGCTCTCGCTGACGCACGTCAGCGAGAGCTCAGCCGGACCGGTCGGGATCGTTGCCTCTGGTTCGCACGACCCAGAAGACAGCGCCGGCCGGATCCATCAGGCCAGCCATGGGACCAAACGGGGTGTCGATTTCGCGCATGATGACCGCCCCGCCGGCCCGTTCCGCAGCGGCGACCGCGGCTGCGACATCGGCCACCGCGAAGTACACCAGCCAGGAGGACGGCCGCCCGCCCAGCCCCATCATTCCGCCGATCCCGCCCAGCGGCGCCTTCTCCCCGGGCAACCAGAACGTAGTCCGGGCCGGCCATCGCCAGCCTGTCCATGCGGTAGCCGATCAGCGCGCCGTAGAACGTCCGAGCCCCGTCCGGATCGGTCGAGCGAAGGTCCTCCCAGGTGAGGCCGCCCGGCTCGTTGACGATGCCTGCGCCGATGTGCAGGCCGTCCTGCCAGATCCCGAAGGCGCGCCGGTGGGGTCGGCGAGGACCGCCGAGCGACCCAGCGGTCCGAAATCCTCCGCGGTAGCAGCACACTGCCGCCGTTCTCAATCGCCGTCGCCGCCGCGGCATCGGCGTCGTCGGTGGCGAAGTACAACGTTCAGGCCGCCGAAGCATCCGCCGACCGCAGCGGGCCGATGCCCGCGGCTGCGGCCCCGCGCATCTCCGCGATGACGTAGCCACCGAACTCGGGATCGGTGCGCTGATGTTCCAGCCCAGCACGTCCGCATAGACATGCCGGCGACGTCGACGTTCGGCACGCTGAGGTCCGCCCAGCAGGGGACGCCGGCAGGCCAGTTCGCAAGCTCACCCGGCCATCCCATCGACGCGATGACACGTTGTCCAGGAACGACACGAGTCGCTGGCGCCCACGCGACCCGCGGCCATGTCGGCCGCGGCACCTGTCGGCCGCGGCACCTGTCAGCCGAAGCGGTCAGGGTCTCCGGCGCCCACCCGGGTGACCTCCGGATATCCGTCCGACCAGTCGACGACCGTCGTGGCCTCGGTTCCGCAGTCCCCGGCGTCCACCACCGCGTCGACGACGGCGTCCAGCTCCTCCTTGATTTGCCACCCGTCGGTCATGGGCCCCTCGGAGCCGGGAAGTATCAGCGTGCTCGACAACAGCGGCTCGCCGTGCTGGCGCAGCAGCGCCTGCACCACCGGGTGATCCGGGATCCGCACGCCGACCGAGCCCTTCTTCGGATGCGCCAGCCGCCGGGGGACCTCCCGGGTCGCCGGAAGGATGAATGTGTACGGCCCGGGAGTGGCGGCCTTGATGGCGCGGAAGGCCGCGTTGCTCAGATGCACCAGCTGCCCCAGCTGCCCGAACTCGGCGCACACCAGCGTGAAGTGGTGCTTGTCGTCGAGGTCGCGGATCCCGCGGATGCGGTCGGGTCCCGTGCGGCTGTCGAGCCGGCAGCCAAGGGCGTAGCTGGAGTCGGTGGGGTAGGCGATCAGTGCATCGTCCTGCAGCAGGGCGGCGACCTGCGTCATGCTGCGAGCCTGCGGATTCACCGGGTGGACGTCGAAGTACCGAGCCATTACCGCAGCGTACGAGTACACGGGCCGCGACGCGCTAGCGTCGGTTTGAGCTGACGGGGGAGGTCGGCTGCCGGTGGTCTCCTTCACCGGCTCCGGGCCGGTCGGCTGGCGCATCCGCACCGCCGTTCCGCGCAAGCACGTGACCCTCGAGCTCGGCGGGAACGCGGCGGTGCTGGTCGCGCCCGACTGGTCGTCGGAGGCAGACCTGCGGGAGGCGGCCGAGCGCATCGCCCGGTTCGCCAACTACCAAGCGGGACAGTCGTGCATCGCCGTGCAGCGGGTCTACGCCGCGGCGCAGGTGCATGACCGGCTGCTGGACGAGATCGTCGCCGCTGTCCGGGAGCAGCGGTGTGGCGACCCCGCGACGAGGAGACCGAGGTGGGGCCCTGCATCAACGTCGAGGCGGCCGAGCGCGTCGGGCGCTGGGTGCAGGAGTCGGTCGGCGCCGGCGCGACGGTGCACACGGGCGGCTTCCGGGACGGCGCCAGCTACGCACCGACGGTGCTGACCGGCGTCCCGGCCGAGGCCCGGGTGGCGCGCGAGGAGGTCTTCGGGCCCGTACTGCTGGTCGAACGCGTCAGAAGCACCGGCGAGGGGTTCGCCCGGATCAACGACAGCGACTACGGCCTGCAGGCGGGCGTCTTCACCCGCGACATCGCGACGGCGCTGAGCGGCCTGGCCCTGTGACCGGCGCCCGCTTCGCCCAATGACGAGCGCCCGTCGGGCCTAATCCGGGGTGCCGTAATTGTAGGTCTGCTTGTGCACGCGCAGGCAGATGGAGGTCTCCGTCTCGCGGACGCCCTCGACCGTGCGGATCCGGTCGTTGATGACGCTGAGCAGATGCTCGTTGTCCCGGCAGACGATCTCCAGCTGCAGGTCGTACCGGCCGGAGGTCAGGACGCAGTAGTCCACCTCGGGGATCTGGCTGATCGTTTCCGCGGCCCGGCGTGAGTCCCCGACCACCGACACACCCACGGTGGCCATCACCCCGAAACCCAGCGTGATCGGGTCGGCGACGGCCACGATCTGCAGCACCCCGCTGTCGATCAGCGCCCGGACCCGGTGCCGCACCGCTGCCTCCGACAGCCCGACCGCGTCGCCGATGGCGGTGTATGACCGGCGGCCGTCCTCCTGCAGCTGGCGCAGGATGGCCTTGCCCACGTCGTCCAGCAGCTGCGCCGGAACTGCACGATCGGCGACGGCGGGCCGCGGCCGGGCGGGTCGTGGACGGACCATCCATGCTCCAGGATCGAGGTGGCGGGCACTGCGCGGCCGCGTCAGGACGATGCAAGCGCCACGGCGACGACGACCTTCTCACAGGGGGCGGGCCACCCGCAGCATCGGCGCAACGCCGTGAGGTGCCTCGGCGGAGGCGGTCATGTCGCGGCATTCGTTGTCCGAAAGGTTGTTGCCCGTGGAACCGCATCCGGCATGCTGGAAGACCAGAGCTATCCGTGGCAACGAGCCGCCCGCGGGCGGGCGCGGAGGACGACATGCGGGTCGGAGTGCCTCGCGAAGTCAAGTCGCACGAGTACCGCGTGGCGCTGACCCCCTCCGGGGTCCACGAACTCGTCGGCCGGGGCCACGACGTGCTCATCGAGCGCGACGCGGGCGCGGGGTCATCCCTGCCGGACGCCGACTACACCGCCGCGGGGGCGAAGGCGGTCGAGAACGCCGACGAGCTGTGGGGCGCCAGCGACCTGGTGCTGAAGGTCAAGGAGCCGATCGCCGAGGAGTTCGGCCGGTTGCGACGTGACCAGGTGCTGTTCACCTACCTGCACCTGGCCGCGTCGGTGGAGTGCACCTCCGCCCTGCTGTCGGCCGGGACGACGGCACTCGCCTACGAGACCGTGCAGCTTCCCGACGGCTCATTGCCGCTGCTCGCCCCCATGAGCGAGGTGGCCGGCCGGATGGCTCCGCAGGCCGGGGCCCATTACCTGGAGCGCTACGCGGGAGGGCGCGGCGTCCTGCTGGGCGGGGTGCCCGGCGTCCACCCGGGCCGGGTGGTCGTGCTCGGGGCGGGGGTGTCGGGCCTGAACGCGGCCAGGATCGCGCTCGGCATGGGCGCCGATATCGTGCTGCTCGACCGCAACGTCGCCCGGCTCCGGGACATCGACCGCACGTACGCCGGCCGGCTGCGCACGGTGGCGTCCAACGCATTGGAGGTGCAGCGGGCGGTGCTCGAAGCCGACCTCGTGGTCGGCGCGGTGCTCGTGCCCGGGGCGAAGGCTCCGACGCTGGTCAGCAATGACCTCGTGCGCTCGATGAAGCCCGGCTCCGTTCTCGTCGACATCTCCGTCGACCAGGGTGGCTGCTTCGCCGACTCGCGGCCGACCACGCACGACGACCCGGTGTTCCCGGTTCACGGCTCGCTGTTCTACTGCGTGGCCAACATGCCGGCCGCGGTACCGCACACCTCGACGTACGCGCTCACCAACGTCACGTTGCCGTACGTGCTGGAGCTGGCTGACCACGGCTGGCAGGACGCCTGCCGGCGGGACGCCGCCCTGGCGGCCGGCCTGAGCACCAGCGACGGAGCGCTGGCATCAGCCCCCGTCGCCGAAGCCCATTCCCTGCCGCACGTCCCATTAGCCGATCTGGTCGCCTGACATCCGTTTCGAGGAGCTGCCACGAGCACCCCCCAGGATGGCTTTGCCGGTTACTCACGCCGGCCGGCGTCCGAGCTGGCTGAGTCGGCGCGCGACCACCTGTGGATGCTCTTCACCAGGCACTCCACCTACGAGAGCGGCTTCGTGCTCGTCCTGGTGCTGCCACCGCTGCTGTACTCGGCGGCTCTGAGCACCGCGTACGCCGACTTCCGCGACAACCCGCTGCCCATCGGCTTGCTGTCGGTGGGGCTGGTGCTCGTCACGACGGTCGTGGTGGGGTTTCGTCGGGCATCTCGTCGCGCCCGAGCTGCCGCTTCCGGTCGCGCTCGCCCTAGGGGCGATCGTCGCGCCGCCTGACGCGGTGGCGGCCACGGCGGTCGCGCGGGGCATGGGTCTGCCCCGGCGGGTGCTGACCATTCT
>JALYNC010000173.1 GCA_030773415.1 Actinomycetota bacterium | reverse complement strand
CGCCAGCGCCGCCTGGAGCCGGCGCTGTGCTTCGCCGTACGCCCCGAAGTCGCCGCCGCGCAGCGCTGCCTGGCCGTCCTCGAAGGCGTCGTTGGCCTCCGTGATCGCCGCCTGCAGGGCGGCGCTTCCGGTGGGTGGCGGCGGCTGCGTTCCCGGCGGTGTCACCGTTCCCGGTGGGGTCTGCGTAGGCGGCGGCGCTCCGCCGAAGATCTCCTCCAGCCCCTCCCGCAACGTGTTGGTGAAGGCCACCTCGTTGCCGTAGCTCAGGATCACCTTCTGCAGCGTCGGGAACGACGCCTCGTTGCCCGTCGCCTGCACGTACACCGGCTGGACGTACAGCAGCCCGCCGCCGACCGGCAGCCCCAGCAGGTTGCCGAGCACCACGCGGGAACCACCGCGCCGCAGCAGGCTGAGCTGGCTCGCCACCGTCGGGTTCGATTCGAACAGGTTCGCCGCCTGTCCCGGGCCGTTGACCTGTGTACTTCGCGGCAACTGCAGCACGGTGATCTTGCCGTAGCCGTCCCCCGGGGCGCTGTTCGCCTGGACGAAGGCGGTCAGGTTCGGCCGGTTGCTTGCCACCAGCGGCGAGGTCAGCGAGAACACCGGATTGCCCGTGCCTGGCAGCCCCAGCGTCAGGTAGTACGGCGGCTGGTCACCGCCGGCACCACCGCTGCTGTTCGTCGGGTCGCCCGGGACCTTCCAGAAGTCGTTGCCGTTGTAGAACGCCCGCGGGTCCTGGACGTGGTAGCTCGACAGCAGCTCACGCTGCACCTTGAACAGATCCTCGGGGTAGCGGAAGTGGCTCATCAGGTCGTCGCTGATCTGCGACTTCGGCTTCACCGTCCCCTTGAACGCCTTGCTCCAGGTCTTGAGCACCGGGTCGTTCTCGTCCCACTCGTACAGGTTCACCGTGCCGTCGTAGGCGTCCACGGTGGCCTTCACCGAGTTGCGGATGTAGTTGACCTGCTCCTGCGGCAGCGCCGCGACATTGGCCGACGTGGCCACCGTGGAGTCCTGGGTCAGCGTGCTCAGCACCCGCCGCTCGCTGTACGGGTAACCGTCGCTGGTGGTGTAGCCGTCCAGGATCCACACGATCCGCCCGTCGATCACCGCCGGATACGGGTCGCCGTCCATGGTCAACCAGGGCGCCACCTTCTTGACGCGGTCCCTCGGCTCCCGGATGTACAGAATCTTGGACGCCTCGGTCACGCCGGTGGACAGGAAGATGTTCTTCTCCCGGAACTGCAGCGCGTACAGCAGCTGGTTGAACTGCGAGCCGACCGACACCCCGCCCTCGCCGTCGTAGGTGTTGTTGACCTGTCCGCCGCCCCGGTTGCTGGGGTAGTCCAGCTCCTGCGGCCGCGCACCCTCGGGGGCGCCGACGATCGAGTACGGCGGCGACTGCTCACCGAAGTAGATCCGCGGCTGCGTGACGCCCAGCGGGTTGCCCTCCTTGGGGCTGCTCGCCTCCTGCGGAATGTCGCGGGAGGAGAACACCGGCTGGCCGTCCTCGTCCACCTGGCTGATCGGGGCGGAGACGAACCCGTAACCGTGGGTGTAGACCAGGTGCCGGTTGATCCAGTTGTCCTGACCGCCGGTCAGCCCGTCCTGGTTGAGCTCACGGACACCGACGATCTGGTCCTGCTGCTCGCCGTCGACGGTGTACCGGTCGATGTCCAGCGGCTCCGCGAAGCTGTAGTACGCGCGGAAGCTCTGCAGCTGCTGGTAGGTCGGCTTGAGCAGGTTCGGGTCGAGCACCCGGACCCGGCTCAGCGTGTCGCCCTGGGTCCGCGTGACGCTCGCGTTCGCCGGCGCGGTGCCGGTGTAGTCCTTGTAATCGACGTCGTCGAGACCGTAGGCCTTCGCCGTCGCCTCGATATTGCGTTTGATGAACGACGCTTCCTTCTCCGCCTCGCTGGGGCGCACCTGGAACTGCTGCACCAGCATCGGGTAGACCCCGCCCACCAGGACCGCAGCCAGCACCATCAGCGCGAGACCACCGGCTGGCAGCAGCCACCCGCGCAGAAACAGGGCAGAGAAGAACAGCAGCGCGCAGATGATCGCGACAAAGGTCAGGATCGTCTTGGCGGGCAGCACCGCGTTCACGTCGGTGAACGACGGGCCGGTCACCCGGCCGCGCTCGGAGAACGCCAACCCGTACCGGTCGAGCCAGTAGGCCAGCGCCTTGAGCAGCAGGAGCACGCCGAGCAGGACGGCAAGGTGTCGCTGCGCTCCGGTGGTCACCTTGTCGCCGGGCGTCTGCAGCCGCAGACCGCCGAACAGATAGTGGGTCAGCGTCGCGGCCAGCAGGGCAGCCACGAGACCCACGAAGAAGAACATCAGCACGAAGCGCAGGAAGGGATAGGTGAAGGCGTAGAAGCCGATGTCCATCCCGAACTGGGCGTCCTTCTCCCCGAACGGAACGCCGTTGCGCCACAGCATCCACAGCCGCCAGCGGGACGCCGCCGAGCTGCCGGCCAGCGCGGTCACCGCGAAGCCGATGGTCAGCAGCACCGGCATCAGGTACGGCTCGATGCCCGCGCGGTAGCGCTCGAGGTTTTGCTGCTCCAGCGACATCGCCCGGAACGGCGGACGGATCCGGTACGCGATCACGACGTTGGCCAGCACGAGGGCAGCCATCGTCAGCCCGAACAGCAGGAAGAGCATCGCCTGCGTGCGCAGCCGGTCGGTGAGCACGTTGGTGTATCCGGTGGACCGGAACCACAGCAGATCGGTGTAGAGGCCGGCGAAAACACTCAGCAGCAGGCCGATCATCGACACAATCACGATGACCGGCATCAGGAACCGGGGGCGGTTGCGGTTGGCGCGAGCCATTGGCGGCTCGGGCATCGAACTGAAACTCACGCGGGGCCTCTTGGCATGGGGCTGGGGACGGCGATTTGTCGCCCTCGGTCAAACGTACCTGCAGCCCGTCGGGTTCCGCCTGATTCGCGGTGGTCTGGTGCGGCAGGATGACGTCATGAGCAGCCGGCTGACAGAGATCCTCCTGGAGGTCGAGCGACACGTTGCCGAGGGCGGGTGGGATCAGCCGCCGAAGCTGTTCGCGCTCGTGGAGACCGCTGACCTGGTGCGCCGGGAACCCGCCCTGGCGGCGCAGCTCGGGCTCAACGAGGCGATCGTCCCGCCGGGATCGCTCACCCCGATCGAGCAGGAGGAGCTGGGCGAAGGCGAGCTGGACGAGCAGCTCGCCCGCCTGGCCTGGCCCCCCCAGGTGCTCGGCTGCGTGCTGGCCCACGAGGTGCTGATACTCCCTCCGTCGGTCGAGGACCAACTGCCGGCCGAGGGAGACGCCGCTGCGTGGGCCGCCGCGCACCCAGAGCGCCGTGAGGTACGCCTCGCCGCCGCAGTGATGCGCGACGGCACCCGCTCGTCGGCGATCCGACTCCGCGGCGACGAGGACGACGTGCTCACCGGGCCGGATCTGGTGCCCGGCCTGTCGGCGGCCCTGGCGGCGACGTTCGAGGACTGACGGCGAGGACTGGCGGCCCCAGTTCCGGCCGCCGGGTGAGCGACGGCGAAAGCAGCACAGGTGGCCGTCACGACCGCAGCCGTTTGAGCACCCCGGCACTCCCGAGGTTCTCATCAAGCGCCACCGGCACCAGCTCGACCGGCGGCCGCCCCTGCCGGGCGAAGACCCGCTGTCCCTCGTCGGCGAATGCGTAGAGCCCGCCGGAATCCCCCCGCCGGCCAGAACTACCGGGCGAATCGGCTGTGGGTGCTCCTCGACCAGCTCCTCCTCGGTCCCACCCTCGCCGACGCCATCAAGAGCTCAGAAGCGCTCACCGCCGCCGGAAGGCTCTAAGCCCACGCGAGGATGTCCAACAGCCGCACATCGGAGACCTCGGCCAGTAGCCGCGCCTCAGGAACGTCGGAACCGCGCAGCGCCTCCCGGGCCTGCTGCAGCACCTCACGCGCACCCGGGCGTACCAAGTCTTCCCGGACCGCCAACCAGAACCGCGCCCGCGCGGGTGACTGCAGATTCGGGTACTTCTGCCCCTGGGTCAGAGCTTCCTGCCGGTAGCGGGCAGCTAACCGGGAATCCAAGATCGGCACCAGCTGCGGCCGTTTCACATGCAGCACTTTCGAGATCTTCGCCATCGACACGCCCGGCCGCCGCGGCTCGCGGAAGTGGTCATACAACTTGACGGCCGCCTCGTACTGCTCAGGTGCACCAGCGGGATCCAGGTCGGCCAGCCGCAGGGCCGGGTCGACGCCATCCCATGGAGCCGTCTCGGCCCGCTCAAGGAACCACTGCAGCTCAACTTCGCTGATCCGGGACGCGATCACGCGGGTTCACCGCACATCCTCCCCCGTCAGCTCGTTCGCCGCGCCAAGGGGAGAGGCGTCGTACTCGCGGACCGTTCGCCCGTACCGCTTCGCGTAGGCCTCCAGCGCCTCGGCAGGGTTGTGGATCTCTCGCTCAGCGACAGTCAGTCTCATGGTCGCTGAGCATGGCAGCCGTCCACGACAATCGCCCGCACGATGGGCGCTGGATGGCGCCCTGTCCCGTAACGAAGTGCAGACATTCGCAGGTCAGTAACGAGTGGCTCCGGACTCTTGCTGAGCCGGCTTTGCCAGACTCCTGTTGTGAGCTTCTACGGGGACGTACCGGACCTTCTGGTCCGAGAGAAGCGCGTATGGGAAGCGGGTGGCCGTAAGCCGCAGAAGGAAGCCCAGTGGTACAAGGACAAGTGGCTGGCAGAGTTCGAGGAACACGCTGACTTCCTTCAGGACCTCCCGGTCGAGCTCGACCGGGAGGCGGTCAGGTGCCGGTGCGGCGCAGCTCGACACCATCCGGTGGCGGCCGTTCAAGCGTTCCTGACTGTCATGGCCTGGGGCCAGAGCAGCAGCGAGTACGGAGCCAAACGGACACGGAGGATCTTCGACGACAACCAGGACCAAGACATCGGCCTAACACTCCAAGAGGCGGCGGACCTGGCGTGGCGGGGCCGGTGGCCAGGAGGCATACAACTACCTAGCGAAGCCGCCGTTCGACCGCCGCACGCCTCGCAACCGTCGCTCCAAGTCAGGGCGGCTCGTCGGCTTCGGTCGCTCGTACGGCACCAAGTACCTGTTCTTCTGCGGGCCCGACGACAGCCCGGACCCGGCGCTGATCCTGGACAACATGGTCATCGGTTGGCTCGCCGCGTACGGAGGCCTGAACATCACCCGCGACCGCTGGGCTCAGGACTATGGGCAGTACGTGCGGACTCTGACAGCCTGGGCTCTCCAGCTCGACGTCCCACCAGCGGACGTTGAATACCTGATTTTCCGGTCATCAAGGGCGGGCGCTCGGAGCAGCGCATTTCACGAAGGCAACGCCGGCACGGCCGCCGGGATAGAGACTGATCTGCGGGCAGCCATGAGCGAACTTGACCGGCTCGGCACCGCTGGCGACCAAGCCAAGGCTCACATCATGGCTGCCCTGGGCCAGCTGCGCCGCCTGTAGCCAGGTCCTTCCGCCTCGGCCGACTGCCCCGCCCATGCCGCCCCGGTCATCATTACCGGTCTCGCCCTGACCCGTCTTCCCACGAGGGGGCCGCCGGAGGTTTCCACGCCGGGCCACAAGCTCGAGAGTCGTGCTGCGGGGGGCGGATCAGGGACCCATGATTAGGCGGAGCGCCTTACCAGCGGGCAGGTAGTCCAGCGGGGTGACGTCTGGGCTATCGGTCACATCGGCGACCGTGTCGCCCGCGCTGGCACGCAGCCGGGTGGCGCGCGAGCCTCGTCCGAGGGTGTACTTGGACTCGCAGGGCTGCTCGACGGGGCACACGACGCCGGTCGGGGACGCTGTGGCGATCGAACCGTGGCAGGTCGGTGGGGTCAACCGCCATCTCACCGTTACGGCCGATCTCGAGTCGGCGGTCCGTGTCTTGTCAACGCCGTACGACAGCAGTGGCGGGATCTCATGGGCGAGGTCCACCCAGGTGATCGCCAGCAGCCCGTGCGCATTGCCGACAGCGGGGCGCTCACCGCGGCGAGGCGGCCGGTGCGAGCCCGGGCCGGCCTCTTCGTCCATGACCCCTTCGATCAGGGCGACGCCGCCGGCCTGATCGAGCAGAAGCCGTAGCACACGCAGCTGCTCGTCGTTCACAGTCCCTGCCAGACGGTCACGGCTGCACCGGCGGATGCGACCGTGTGCGCCCTTCCGCGCGGCGCAGCAGCCGCAGGAGGAGGTTGGCGAGCTGGACGACCTCAGCAGCCTCAACGGGGTCGTCGAAGTGCACGGTGCGGTGGCTCGAAGGGTTCTTGAAGGCGCCGATCGCCCCTGCGAACAGCTCCATCAGCGCGACCCGCTCGCCGGGGTGCGCGGCGCTGTCCGCGAGCGGCCCGCCGTCGGGCTTGAAGGCCTGCCGCATGAGGTCAACACCGAGGACGGCGCTGCTCAGCCCGGCCACGCGGCGGACGTCGACCTCGACCGCCTTCATGGCCGAGAAGCAGGCCGTCTCGTAGTCGCCTAGGTCGAACACCGCCCGCGCCTGGTCCAGGGCTGGGTCCAGTGCCCCTGCCAGCCGCTCCGAAGCCCACAGCTTGGCGATTGCGGCGTTGTCCCGGGCCAGAGCGCGACCTTCCGTGGTGACGCGCTGCCACGACGACGTCGTGTTTCGAATCTCCGGGCCGATCAGAGCTCTCGCCTCGAGCCAAGCCCACGCGTCGGCCAGCCGGGTCAGAAGGAACTCAGCGTCGAGCTCATGGTTGTGATCGAAGGCTTGCTGGGCGTCGCGCAGCATGTTGTTCGCGTTGATCTCGCGGCTGCCCAGAGTCGCGAGGAGGCGCACAGCCAGCTGAGGCGTCGGCAGCGTGCGGATCAGCTCGGTGGGCACTGGCCCCGACATCGACATCGACACCGTTGCAACGTACCGAGTTGACCACCCGTTCGCCCGTGAAGTGCTACCGGTCGCGGCGGACGGACGAGCGGTGCACGGGACGCTGAGCAGATCTGCAGCGGCACGCGAGCGCCGAGTGGCCAGCGGGTCAGTAGAGCCTCGGTTCGCCGTCCTCGTCTCGATCGATCATCCGATCTCCGCGCTCGAGGGCTTCCAGTTCGAGCTCGACGTCGTAGGCAGTCAGCTCGGACACCTCGAGCGGACCGAGGATGACGATCCTGTCCGGACCGGCGGTCACGCCGACGTGCTCCGGGTTCGGAAGGGCGAAGAACCGCAGCTCCCAGCCGATCTTCTGGTCCGACCGCTCGCGCCCGGACCAGAAGGCGATTCCAGTTGCCGTCCGGGCGGCTGACAGCCGCTCACTAGCGGCTGCGCATCAAGACGTCCGTGACTGGGCCGCGAGCAAACCGGCCGCCGCGGGACGCCTGACCTCGCCACGTCGCTTCCTGGCACCCGTGGGTCGATGTAACGCGCAGGCGTCACTACGGTGGCGAACGTGACGATGCGGACGCCTCGGTATCCAGGCTGTCCCCACGACCGTAAGCCTTCCAGTGGGCTGGAAGGTCAAGGTGGCGCTGGGCCCATCTGGCGGGGGTTAGCTGGCGTATGGCTCAGGCGGTGGGGCGCTTGATCTCCGCGAGCTCGGGGATGTCGCTGATCACGGTGAGGGCCGTCTGCAGGAGGCGCTCGCGCGCGCCGGGCTCTGCCGGGACGCCAGTCAACTTCACATAGCCCAGCTGCTCCTCGGCCGTGCCGACGGTGGGTGTCCCGAAGACGCCCGCGGCGCGCGCCGCTTGGTGTGCGGCGGCGACCCGGGCGAGCCCCTCGCGTAGCGAGGGCTCATCGATCTGGCCACCCGCGGATTGCGCCATCGCGCGCAGCTCGTCGGGCGTGACGCGCCGCTCGCCGAAGGCGGCGAACACCTCCCGGCGGAACCGGTCCCCGTCGCCGCTCGGGGCGACCGACTCGTGCAGAGCGAGGGCCAGCAGCGCCGGTCGGGTCAGCGCGTCCGGCCGTTCCCACACCGGCGGGCCCTCGTCGTCCCGGTTCTGCTCGGCCAGGGCGAAGGGCCGCCACCGGGCCCCGGTGGCGCCGACCCCGTCGAGTAACTCACTGAACCGCCGCGAGTACGGGCAGGTGTAGTCGAAGTAGACAACCTGGACCGCTACCACCACTGGCTCCTCCTCGTATCAGCCCCCCTCCGGGGAGGCGACGCTCCCCCGACACGGCGCCCTGTGCTGCCGCCCGCTCTCCGGGCCGTCGGCATCATCGCGTGCACGTCTGTGACAGCAGTTGCGCGCCCGCTACCGCTACCGCGTCGTTCTGCCCGATGTCGTCGCGCACACTCGTCGTGAACGCGTCCGCGCTGCTGACAAAGGCCAGCCACTCCCGGTACCGGCCGTAGGCCTCCTGGTCGCTGTCCTGCACCAGCAACCCAGCCAGCGCCGCCATGGAGGCTGCGGCGGCGGCGAACCGGTCCACGTACTCATCGCCCACCGGAAGACCGGCGAGAGCGTCGCGGACGACGTTCGCCGACGCTGGCGCAGTGGACAGCTGCCGGCTCAGCGCCGGCTGGCGGCCGGTGGTGGGCTGTCGCGCCGACACCATCGGCATCCGTTCCTTCTATTACTGCTATTACTGCGGCGGCGTCCTGTTACTGCTCACCGGCGCTCTCGGACTGGCAGGGCTCACCCGCGCCCGCCCGCAGACCCCAGCGGGGCAGTAGCTACCTCATCTGCGGTGCGTCGAGTGTGCTCGATGATCCGGCAGAACGCCCCTTCCCCGTCCGGGATCTCGTCAATGACCGCGTCCAGCGCCCGCAGCTCGTCGCGCAGACGACGCAGCTCGGTGATCCGTTGGCTGATCGTTCGGACCTGCTGGCGCAGCATCCCGCGTACGTGCTGGCACGGTGCGCTACCCGCCTCGC
>JALYNC010000172.1 GCA_030773415.1 Actinomycetota bacterium | reverse complement strand
TTGCGGCATCGGCCGATTCGGCTGCGGCGGCCGCTGCCTGCGGCGGGGGCCCGGGTTGCCGGCTGGCGGCCCGGCGACGACGCGGCCGCGCTGCGGCTGTAGTGCTGTCGGCGGTGGAGGACGCGCTGTTCGCGCTGCCGTCCGGGCCGCCGGTGGGCTCGGTATCGAGCATCCGGGGTTACTCCCGTCACGCCCCGGGGCTCGCAGATCACGGCCGCGCGAGGGCTTCAGTTGTTTCCGGCTCCGCGACCGCGGTGCCGGAAGAAGTCGGCGGTGTGCGCTGCGAAACCGCAACGCCGGCGATGGCCGTCCCGGTCGCCGGCACCGGCTCTTCCTCGGCAGCGGAAGCGCTGCGGTCCGGCGCGAGCGGGTCGGCGATCCGGCCGGCAGAAGGTTCTGTTTCGTCCAGTGGCCCCTGCGCCAACCGAGTCGCCGCTGCGGGCGCCGGTGTCGAGAGGTCGGCCACTGCACGAAGTCCGGCCAGGACATCGTCGGGTCGGACGGCAGGTGTCACGTGCCGCACGACCAAGCCGAGTATCGCACAGTCGGCCTCGACCGCAGGGTCGCCTCGCCGCTGCCCAGCAGCTTCGACGCCCGACGAGTCGGCCGAACTCTCGGAGCGCCGGCCAGCGCGATCGTCTTCCACCTCGGCCCGGACGACGGGCGCCCGTGCGTTCAGCGTCCGCTGCCCGTCCTTGAGACGGCGCACCACGAGCACTTCGTCGGCGGCCAGAAACGTCCGGACGGCCGCTGCGGCCGCATCCCCGGACACTCCGGGAAGGACGATTCGCCACCGCGACGCGGTGAGCCGGTCGGGAAGCGATCCGCCCGCCGCCTCCACCACCTCGAGGATGTCCAGACCATGGGGCAACGAGGCGTCCAGCGCGTCGCGCAGGGCGGCCGGGTCGACCCGCTCGGTGACGGCGATCTCGAGGTACTCGGCCTCGCTCGCCACACCGGTGGGTGAAGCACCCGAGTAGGAGATCTTCGGGTGCGGCGAGAACCCGGCCGAGTACGCCATGGGAACGCCTGACCGGCGCAGCGCCCGCTCGAAGGCACGCTGGAAGTCCCGATGGCTACTGAAGCGCAGCGGCCCCCGCTTGGCGTAGCGGACGCGCAGCCGCTGCACGGCGGGCGGCGGAGGTGGACCATCCGGCGTCCTCGCGACGCGGCTCACGGCCTAGGCGTCCCGGACGTTGCGGGCCCGCCGGCTCCTGACACTGCCGGCCCGCCTCCTCGGGACGCCGCCGGCCCGCCGGCTCCTGACATTGCAGGCCGCCCGTCTCCGGCCGGGGCGGCGGCGACAGGGGTGAGCGGCAGCAGGGCCCTGCCCGTCGGGCCGATCTGGATTTCGGTACCCATGCCGGGGCACACGCCGCAGTCGAAGCAGGGCGTCCACCGGCAGTCCTCGACCTCGACGCCGGACGTGGCGTCCTGCCAGTCCTCCCAGAGCCACTCCTTGTCGAGCCCCGAGTCCAGGTGGTCCCAGGGCAGGACCTCGCTGCGCCCGCGCTCCCGGGTGGTGTACCAGTCGACGTCGACGGGCAGCTCCGCGAACGCCACATCGGCGGCCCGCATCCACCGCTCGAACGAGAAGTGCTCGCTCCAGCCGTCGAACCGGCCGCCGTCCTCCCACACCTTGCGGATCACCGCGCCGACCCGGCGGTCTCCCCGGGACAGCAGTCCCTCGACGATTCCGGGCTTGCCGTCGTGGTACCGGTAACCGATAGCGCGGTCCCGCCCGATCGCGTCCCGTAGCAAGCGCAGCCGCTTGTCGGTGGTCTCGTGGTCGAGCTGGCCCGCCCACTGGAACGGGGTGTGCGGCTTGGGCACGAATCCACCGACCGACACGGTGCAGCGGATGTCGTTGCGTCCGGTCACCTTCCGCCCCGTCGAGGTGACCTCCTTGGCCAGGCGCGCGATCTGCAAGACGTCCTCGTCGGTCTCGGTCGGCAGGCCGCACATGAAGTACAACTTCACCTGCCGCCAGCCGCCCGCGTACGCCGTGGTGACCGTACGGATCAGGTCTTCCTCGGTGACCATCTTGTTGATCACCTTGCGGATGCGCTCAGAACCGCCCTCGGGGGCGAACGTCAGGCCGGACCGGCGGCCGTTACGCGACAGCTCGTTGGCGAGGTCGACGTTGAAGGCGTCGACGCGCGTGCTGGGCAGCGACAGGGACGTGTTGGTGCCCTCGTACCGGTCGGCCAGCCCCTTGGCGATCGGGCCGATCTCAGAGTGGTCGGCGCTGGACAGTGACAGCAGCCCGACCTCCTCATAGCCGCTGGCGTCCAGGCCCGCCTGCACCATCTCGCCGATCCCGGTGATCGACCGCTCGCGCACCGGACGGGTGATCATGCCGGCCTGGCAGAACCGGCAGCCCCGGGTGCACCCGCGGAAGATCTCCACGCTCATGCGTTCGTGCACCGTCTCCGCCAGCGGAACCAGTGGCTGCTTGGGGTACGGCCACTCGTCCAGATCCATGACGGTGTGCTTGGCGACCCGGAACGGCACGTCCGAACGGTTGGGCACCACCCGCTGGATACGGCCGTCCGGCAGGTAGTCCACGTCGTAGAACCGCGGCACGTACACGACGCCGGAGCTGGCCAGCCGCAGCAGCAGCTCCTGCCGGCCACCGGGGCGGCCCTCGGCCTTCCAGGCGCGGATGTGCTCAGTGATCGCGAGGACCGCCTGCTCCCCGTCGCCTAGGACCGCGGCGTCGACGAAATCGGCGATGGGCTCCGGATTGAACGCGGCGTGCCCGCCGGCGATCACCAGCGGATGCTCGTCCGTGCGGTCGGAGCTGTTGAGCGGGATGCCGGCCAGGTCTAGTGCGGTGAGCAGGTTGGTGTAGCCGAGCTCCGTCGCGAACGAGACGCCCAGGACATCGAACGCCCCGACGGGGCGGTGCGCCTCCACCGTGAACTGCGGCACGCCGTGCTCGCGCATCAGCGCCTCGAGGTCGGGCCAGACGGCGTACGTCCGCTCGGCGAGGACGCCGGACTGCTCGTTGAGCACCTCGTAGAGAATCATGACGCCCTGGTTGGGCAGCCCGACCTCGTAGGCGTCGGGGTACATCAGCGCCCAGCGGACGTCGGCCGCGTCCCAGTCCTTGACCTGCGCGTTCAGCTCCCCACCGACGTACTGGATCGGCTTGCTCACCAGCGGCAGCAGCAGCTCGAGCTGGGGAAAGACGGACGTGACGGGCACGGAAAACCCTCCGGCAGTCAGGGTGAGATACAGCCCTGCCAGCGTAACCCCGGCGAGCAGAGGCGCCGGGCGGCCTGGGGACGGCTACAGGTCGGGGAAGAAAATCCCGATTTCGCGGGCCGCGGACTCGGGAGAGTCCGAGCCGTGCACCAGGTTCTCGCCGATCTCCAGCGCGTAGTCGCCGCGGAGCGAGCCGGGAGCGGACTTCACCGGGTCCGTGACACCCATCAGGGTCCGGACCGCCTCGACGGCCCGGGGCCCCTCCGCGACCAGGGCGACGAGGGGGCCACCGGTGATGAAGTCGACCAGCTCACCGAAGAACGGCCGCTCACGGTGCTCGCCGTAGTGCTCCTCGGCGACGGCCCGCTCCAGCGTCCGCATCTGCAGGGCGACGAGCGTCAGGCCCTTGCGCTCGAGCCGGGTGAGCACTTCACCGACCAGTCCCCGCCGGACACCGTCGGGCTTGACCAGGACGAGGGTGCGCTCGGACATCAGGCGATTTCTCCTTGGCGGAACGTGCTGCGGGCAGCTCATGGGCCGGTCCGGGTGAGCCTACCGGGGCCGGGCGAGCAGATGCCGTGCGTCCCCGACCGTGACCACCGACCCGGTCACGACCACCCCCGAGCCGCCGAGGGCATCCCCTTCGTCGGCCGCCGCCACGGCGATGTCCAGGGCGACGTCGAGCCGCGGCGCGACCTCGACGCGATCGGCGCCGAATATCCCCACCGCTACCGCCGCCAGCTCGTCGACGTCCATGGCCCGCGGCGAGGAGTTCCGGGTCACGATCACCACGTCGGCGACCGGCTCCAGCGCCTCCACGATGCCGGCCGCGTCCTTGTCGTCCAGGACGGCGAGCACGACGGCGAGCCGCCGGAAATCGAACGCCTCCACGAGCCCGGCGGCGAGCGCCCGGGCGCCGTCGGGGTTGTGGGCCGCGTCCAACAGGATCGTGGGGCTCTTGCGCACCCGCTCCATGCGCCCGGGCGAATCCACACTCGCGAAGCCGGCGCGCACCGCGTCGATGTCCAGAGCTCCGCGACCTCCGCCGAGGAACGCCTCCACCGCCGCCAGCGCGCAAGCGGCGTTGCTCGCCTGATGCGCGCCGTGCAGCGGCAGGAACAGGTCTTCGTAGGCGCCGCCGAGCCCCTGCAGCGTGAGCATCTGGCCGCCGACGGCGACGGCTCGCGACGTCACGCCAAACTCCAGGCCCTCGCGGGCGACGGTGGTGTCCGTCTCGACGGCCCGCCGCAGCAGCTCGGTCGCCGCGCCGAGCGGCTGCTGCGCCGTGATCACCAGCGCGCCGCGATGGATGATGCCGGCCTTCTCCGCCGCGATCGCTTCGACGGTGTCGCCCAGGTACTCGGCATGGTCGATGCTGATGGGCGTCACCACGCAGACCGGCGCCTCCAGGACGTTGGTCGCGTCCCATCGGCCTCCCAGCCCGACCTCCACCACCGACACATCGACGGGTGCGTCCGCGAAGGCAGCGAACGCCAGGGCGGTCATCGCCTCGAAGTAGGTCAGCCGCTGGTCCGAGCGCTCGTCCACCATCGCCAGGAACGGCTCGATCTGGTCGTAGGTCTCCGCGAGCCGGCCCGCGGAGATCTGCTCCCCGGACAGCGCGATCCGCTCGGTGATCGACTCCAGGTGGGGGCTGGTGTACCGCCCGGTCCGCAGGCCGAACGCCCGCAGCAGGGCGTCGATCATCCGAGAGGTGCTGGTCTTCCCGTTGGTGCCGGTGATGTGGATCGACGGATAGGCCCGCTGCGGCGAGCCCAGCAGGTCGACCAGCGCAGTGATGCGGCTCAGGTCCGGGACGATGCCCGCCGGCGTGCGGGCGTCCAACGCTGCCTCGACCCGGCGCAGCTGGGCCAGCTCCGCGGCCGCTCCGGACGCCGCGCCGTCAACCCCCGGCTCCGTCACGACTGCGGCAGACCGGCGAGATGCTCCTCGAGACGCTCCGCCTCGCCCTGGGCGTCCGCCAAGCGCCGGCGCATCTTCTCCACGACCGCTGCTGGCGCCTTGCCCACGAAGTCCGGGTTGTCGAGCTTGCGGCGCATGGCCACCTGCTCGTCCTCCGCTGCGGCAAGAAGCTTTTCGAGCCGCGCCCGTTCGGCACCGATGTCCACGGCGCCGGACAAGTCCAGCGCCACCCGAACGCCGGCGGCCGTCACCACCGGCCAGCCAGCCGGCAGCTCGTCACCAACCGCGAGCGGCGAGAGGCGGCTCAGGGCGCAGATCTGCTCGACGTACGAGGCCAGCGGCTCGCCGGCGGCCGACTGCACCGAGAGCGCGGCCGGCACCTTCTGCGGCGCCTTGAGGCCCTGATCCGCTCGAAACCGTCGAACCTCGGTCACCAGTGTCTGCAGCGCCAGGACCTCCTGCTCGGCCGCAACATCCGCGCGGCTGGAGTCCGCGGTCGGCCAAGCCGCCGTCACCACCGTCTCCCGCCCGGTCAGCGCGACGTACAGCTCCTCGGTGACGAAGGGGACGAAGGGATGCAGCAGCCGCAGCAGGTTGTCCAGCACGTGCCCGAGCACGGCTCTGGTGCGCTCAGCCTGCTCACCGCCGGCGGCCAGGGTGGGCTTGCTCAGCTCGACGTACCAGTCGAAGACCTCATCCCAGGCGAAGTGGAACAGCACGTCACAGGCCTTGGCGAACTCGAACGCCTCGAAGTGCCGATCAACCTCGGCGATGACGGTCTGCAGCCGGGACAGCATCCATCGGTCGACCACCGCAAGGTCCGCCGGCGCCGGTAGTTCCGCGCCGGCGTCCGCGCCGTTGAGCAGGGCGAACCGGGTGGCGTTCCAAATCTTGTTGACGAAGTTCCGGCTGCCCTGGCACCACTCCTCGCTCATCGGGGCGTCTGCCCCCGGGTTCGCCCCGCGGGCCAGGGTGAAGCGGGTGGCGTCCGTGCCGTAGGTGTCCATCCAGTCGAGCGGGTCGATGACGTTGCCCCAGCTCTTGGACATCTTCTTGCCGCGGGCGTCGCGGATCAGGCCGGTGAGCACGATGGTCCGGAACGGCACCTCCGGCAGGTCGGACCGCGCGGCGTACCGACCGAACATCATCATCCGGGCGACCCAGAAAAAGATGATGTCGTAACCGGTGAGCAGCACATCGGTGGGATAGAACTTCGCCAGATCAGCCGTGTCGTCCGGCCAGCCGAGCGTGGAGAACGGCCACAGGCCGGACGAGAACCACGTGTCCAGCACGTCCTCGTCCTGCCGGATTTCCGTTGCGCCGCAGGCAGAACAGGCGGTGGGGTCGACGGTTTCCGCCCCGACCGCCGGCACGGTGGGGTGACCCTGCGGGCAGTACCAGACGGGGATCCGGTGACCCCACCACAGCTGCCGGCTGATGCACCAGTCGTGCATGTTGTCGACCCACGCGAAGTACCGGCCGGCGAGCTCGGCCGGCTCGATGACGGTTGCGCCGTCGCGGACCGCGGCGGCCGCCTCGGCGGCCAGCGGCCCGACGTTGACGAACCACTGCAACGACAGTCGCGGCTCGACCACGGTCTTGCACCGGTCGCAGTGACCCACGGAGTGCTTGTACGGGCGCTTCTCCGCCTCGATGAGCCCCATCTCCCGCAGGGCAGCCACCACCGCGGGACGCGCCTCGTACCGGTCCATCCCTTCGAAGGGGCCGTGCGCGGTGATGATCGCCCGGTCGTCCATGATGGTCACCGCGGGCAGGTCGTGCCGGCGGCCGATCTCGAAGTCGTTCGGGTCGTGCGCCGGGGTGACCTTCACCGCGCCGGAGCCGAACGCCGGGTCCACGTGCTGGTCGGCGACGATCGGGATACGCCGACCGGTCAGCGGCAGCTCGACCTCGGTGCCGATCAGATCGCGGTAGCGCTCGTCGTCCGGGTGGACGGCGACGGCGGTGTCACCAAGCATCGTCTCGGCCCGTGTGGTGGCGACGACGATGGAGCCGTACCGGATGCTCACCAGCTCGCCATCGACCTCCTGGTGGTCCACCTCGATGTCGGACAGCGCGGTCCGGCAGCGGGGGCACCAGTTGATGATGCGCTCGGCCCGGTAGATCAGGCCGTCGGCGTACATCCGGGCGAAGATCGTGCGCACCGCCCGGGACAGGCCCTCGTCCATGGTGAAGCGCTCACGGGTCCAGTCCACGCCGTCACCGAGCCGGCGCATCTGGCCCAGAATCCTGCCGCCGTACTCCTCCTTCCACTGCCAGACGCGCTCCACGAACGCCTTCCGGCCGAGGTCGTGGCGGCTCTTGCCCTGCCTCGCCAGTTCGCGCTCGACGACGGTCTGGGTGGAGATGCCGGCGTGGTCCATGCCGGGCAGCCACAGTGACTCGTAGCCCTGCATGCGGCGGCGGCGGGTGAGGGCGTCCATCAGCGTGTGCTGGAAGGCGTGGCCCATGTGCAGCTGACCGGTGACGTTCGGCGGCGGAATGACGATGGTGTACGCCGGCTTGTCGCTCGCCGCGTCGACGGTGAAGTACCCCCGCTCGACCCACCGGTCGTAGAGCACCCCCTCCACGTCTGCCGGGCTGTACTGGGACGGGAGCTGTCGGCGCTGGGCGGTGTCCGTGGTCGTCACGCCCGGAAGTCTACGGAGCGGTGGCTCCTTGCCGGGGGGCCCGGACGGGCTGGGAAGACCGCCCCGGCTCAGCGCGAGCGCGTCACACCCGCTCGAGCGGCCGGTACGGCGGGTCGGGCAGGGTCACGTCCACGGCGTTCCCGGCGCGGACGGTGCCGCCGACCAGAACCACTGCCATGACCCCGGCCTTGCGGACGAGCTTGCCCGCCTCGTCGCGGCCGAGCACCGCCTGCATCAGCCCGGGCGCGTAACCGTCCAGCTGCTTGCACGGATTGCGCAGCCCGGTGATCTCCACTGTCGCGGTGTCGCCGAGCCGGAGCCGGGCTCCGGCCGGCAGACCGAGCAGGTCGACGCCGCGGGTCAGGACGTTCTCCCCCATGGCGCCTGCAGAGACGTCGAAGCCCTGGCTGCGCAGTGCCTGGTGCAGCTCCACGTGCAACAGGTGCACCTGGCGCAGATTGGGTTGGGACGGGTGGCGCGCCACCCGTGAGCGGTGCTGGACGGTGACGCCGGCATGCGCGTCGCCCTCGACACCCCACCCGGCGATGAGCTCGACGGCGTCGACGCTGGCCTTGCGGAACCGGTGCACGCCGCTGCGGCTGACAGCGAGGACGACCGGGCCATCAGCGCCCGGAGCAACAGCGCCCGGGACAACGGCGCCGGGGAAGACGGTCAGGCGCTCTTCTCGCGCCGTTCGCGCTTCGGCGTCGCAACCTCACGCGGCACGAGCGTGGGGTTGACGTGCTCGAGCACCACCTCGCCGGTGATGACGGCACGGGCGACATCCTTGCGGCTCGGGATGTCGTACATCACCGACAGCAGGACCTCTTCCATGATTGCCCGCAGCCCGCGCGCCCCGGTGCCGCGCAGGATCGCCTGGTCGGCGATCGCCTCCAAGGCGTCCTCGGTGAAGTCCAGCTCCACACCGTCGAGCTCGAACAGCTTGCGGTACTGACGCACCAGCGCATTCCTGGGCTCGGTGAGGATGCGAATGAGGGCGGTGCGGTCCAGGTTCGCCACGCTCGTGATCACCGGGAGCCGGCCGACGAACTCGGGGATCATGCCGTACTTGAGCAGGTCCTCCGGCATGACCTCGCGGAAGACGTGTCCGGTGTTGATCGCGTGCTTGGAGTGCAGCACCGCCCCGAAACCGACCGACTTCTTGCCGACGCGCGCGTCGATGATGCTGTCTAGCCCGGCGAACGCCCCACCGACGATGAACAGCACGTTGGTGGTGTCGATCTGGATGAACTCCTGATGCGGATGCTTGCGTCCGCCCTGTGGCGGCACCGACGCCGTGGTGCCTTCCAGGATCTTCAGCAGCGCCTGCTGCACGCCCTCACCGGAGACGTCGCGGGTGATCGACGGGTTCTCCGACTTGCGGGCGATCTTGTCAACCTCGTCGATGTAGATGATCCCGGTCTCGGCCTTCTTGACGTCGTAGTCAGCGGCCTGGATCAGCTTCAGCAGGATGTTCTCGACGTCCTCGCCGACGTAACCCGCCTCGGTGAGGGCGGTCGCGTCCGCGAGGGCGAACGGCACGTTCAGCATGCGCGCCAGCGTCTGAGCCAGCAGCGTCTTGCCGCAGCCAGTCGGCCCCAGGAGCAGGATGTTGGACTTGGCCAGCTCGACGGAGTCCTTGTCGTTGGCCCCGGCCTGCACCCGCTTGTAGTGGTTGTAGACAGCGACCGACAGGGTCTTCTTCGCCGACTCCTGACCGATGACGTACGAGTCCAGGAAGTCGTAGATCTCGCGCGGCTTGGGCAGGTCGTCCCAGCGCATCTCGGAGGACTCGGAGAGCTCCTCCTCAATGATCTCGTTGCACAGGTCGATGCACTCGTCGCAGATGTACACGCCAGGGCCCGCGATCAGCTTCTTGACCTGCTTCTGCGACTTACCGCAGAAGGAGCACTTGAGCAGCTCACCGCCATCGCCGATACGTGCCACGAGATCTCTCCTGTCGGATGTCCGGCTCCAGCGGAGTCGGTTGCCGCTCACATTGACGGTACCCGCTACCGGCGCCCCTCGGGGGATGTCCGAGGGAGCCCGCAGGGTGGATCAGCTGCCGGAGAGGCTGTTCAACTTCCGGGTGGTGATGACCTCGTCGAGGATTCCGTACTCCACTGACTCGGTGGCGGTCAGAATCTTGTCGCGCTCGATGTCCACGCGGATCTGGGACTCCTCCCGACCGGTGTGCCGCGCCAGCATCTGCTCCAGCAGCACCCGCATGCGCAGGATCTCGCGGGCCTGGATCTCGATGTCGGACGACTGACCCTCACCACCGCCGGACGGCTGGTGGATGAGCACCCGGGAGTGCTCCAGGCCGTAGCGCTTGCCCTTGGTGCCGGCCGCGAGCAGCACGGCCGCGGCGGAGGCCGCCTGGCCCATGCAGATGGTGGACACGTCCGGGCGGATGAAACGCATGGTGTCGTAGATCGCCGTGAGCGCGGTGAAGTGCCCGCCGGGCGAGTTGATGTAGATGCTGATGTCGCGGTCCGGGTCTTCGGACTCAAGGTGCAGCAGCTGCGCCATGACGACGTTGGCGACCTGGTCGTCGATCGGCGTGCCGAGGAAGACGATCCGCTCCTTGAGCAGCCGGCTGAAGATGTCGAACGTCCGCTCGCCGCGGCTCGTCTGCTCGACGACGTACGGAATGGTGTAGTTCGTGACCGGATCGAAGGCCATGGTGTCTCCTCGCGGAACTCGGTGGAATACGCCGGTCAGGAGACGGCGCCGGCGGAGGGAACCTGCTGGGCGCGGGTGACCACGTCGTCGACGAAGCCGTAGTCCCTGGCCTCGTCGGCGGTGAACCAGCGGTCCCGGTCGGAGTCCCGCTCGATCTGCTCGATCGACTGGCCCGTGTGGAACGCGATGCGCTCGGCCATCTTGCGCTTGGTGTACAGCATCTGCTCGGCCTGGATCGCGATGTCGGACGCCGTACCGCCAATGCCACCCGACGGCTGGTGCATCATGATCCGCGCGTGCGGCAGCGCGTAACGCTTGCCCGGCGCGCCGGCACAGAGCAGGAACTGCCCCATGGAGGCAGCCAGTCCCATGGCGACCGTGGCGACGTCGTTCTCGACGTACTGCATCGTGTCGTAGATCGCCATGCCGGCCGAGACCGAGCCACCGGGCGAGTTGATGTAGAGGTAGATGTCGCGGCCCGGGTCCTCGGCCGCCAGCAGTAGCAACTGGGCGCAGATCGTGTTGGCCATAACGTCCTCGACGACGGAGCCGAGGAAGATGATGCGCTCACGCAGCAGCCGGTTGAACACCGAGTCGTCGAGGTTCATCCCGGTGTTGGACGGCAGCCGGTCGTACGGCAGCGCCAAGCCAGGCACGGGGTTGGTCACGGGATCACCTGCTGAAAGGTCGGGGGGTTCGCTCGTCCGGGTTGTCCCGCTGCGAGCGCTGACACCGACACTAGCCCCCGGCGCCCGGATCGGACTCCGACTCCGGCGGGTGTTCGCTGTGGGCGCACGCTGCTCCGCCGGTCGCTGACGTCCGGTCAGCTGATCGGCGAACCCTGGTGCTCGCCCGCGTTCTCACCTGAGTCGCCCGTGCTCTCGCCGGAGTCGCCCGTGCTCTCGCCGGAGTCGGCCGTGCTCTCGCCGGAGTCGTCCGCCTGTGCAGCATCTCCAGCGGGAACGGGCGGCGAGTCCGGCACCTCGAACTGGGTCGGAAGCTCCTCCTCGGCTGTCTCCGCATCGACCGGCACCTGCTGCAGTGCGTTGAGGTCGACCGTGCGGCCGGAGGCGTCCTGGATGGTGATGCGCTCCAGCAGGATGCCGAGGGCCTTCGCCCGGACGGCCTCTCCCATCAGCGCACCGATCTGTCCCTGCTGCACGATGCTCTGCGCGTACTCGTCGGGCGAGATGCCGGCCCGCTGCGCCCGGCGCATCACGACCTCCATGAGCTCCTGCTCGGAGACGTTCAGCTGCTCGGCCTCAGCGACCGCGTCGAGCAGGAACTGGGCTTGCACCGACTGACGGGCGCTCTTGTCGATCTCAGCGGTGAAGTCCTCCTCGGACTGGCCTTCGTTGGCGAGGTACTCCTCGCGGCTCAACCCGGCCTGCTCGAGCTGCTGGGTGATCGTATCGAGGCGCCACTGCACCTCGGGACGGATCAAGCTCTCCGGTACCGGGATCTCCACGCGCTCCAGCAGCGCCTCAAGCACCTTGTCTCGCGCCTCCACGCCCTGCTGCATGGTCTTGACCCGC
Source organism: Actinomycetota bacterium (assembly GCA_030773415.1). Taxonomy (GTDB): domain Bacteria; phylum Actinomycetota; class Actinomycetes; order JALYNC01; family JALYNC01; genus JALYNC01. The sequence goes on along the minus strand of JALYNC010000172.1, from coordinate 3,522 downwards.
AGCATGCGGCTGCGGATGTCGTCGCGCAGCTCCTGAATGGTGTCGAACTCGCTGGCTGTCTGGGCGAACTCGTCGTCCAGCTCGGGCAGTTCCTTGACCTTCACCGACTTGACGGTGACGTCGATCTGCCCGGTGCGGCCGGCATGCTCGCCCCGAATCAGCTCGCTGTCGAAGGTGGTGCTCTCGCCCTCGCTCTTGCCGAGAACGGCGTCGTCGAGCCCGGGCATCAGGGTGCCGCTGCCGACCTCGTAGGACAGTCCGGTCGCGCTGGCGCCAGCGACCTCCTCACCGTCCACCGTGGCGGTGATGTCGAGCAGCACGAAGTCGCCCGTCTCCACGGCCCGGTCGACGCCCTGCAGGACGGCGAACCGGTCGCGCAGCCCGTTGATCTGCTCGTCAATCTCGGCGTCCGTGGGGTCGGCGTCCTCCACCGTGATGGTGACGTCGGAGTAGTCGGGCAGCTTGATCTGCGGCCGGACGTCCACCTCGGCCGTGAAGCCCAGCTGCTCGCCGTCGGCGAACTGCGTGACCTCGACCTCGGGGTGGCCGAGCACCTGCAGCTCGCTCTCCTGCAGCGCCTGACCGTAGAAGCGCGGCACCGCGTCCTGAATGGCTTCCTCGAGGATCACGCCACGGCCGACCCGCTGATCTAGAATGCGCGCCGGAACGCGTCCCGGCCGGAAACCCTGCACCCGCACCTGGGCGCCGATCTTCTTGTACGCAGCGTCGAGGCTGGGCTGCAGCTCCTCGAACGGGACCTCGATCGTGAGCCGGGCCCGCGTGGGGCTGAGGGTCTCGACGGCGCTCTTCACTGCGTACGTTCTCCTTCGTCAAAGCCAGTCGGGTGCTCACGCATTACCGGTTCAGGTGCTGACCGGTGGTCGGGGCGGGGAGACTCGAACTCCCGATCTCCTGCTCCCAAAGCAGGCGCGCTAGCCACTACGCTACGCCCCGCGGCGGTGGCGCCACTGTAGTGGAAGTCACGCTCAGGGCCGTTGCGGATATACCCGGGGCGGTTGCGACACGATCTTCCCGGGCCGCGGCTCCCGTGTGGCCGGGCCAGTCCTAGAGGCGGTCCAGGGTTGGCTGGTCGAGCTCTCTCCCGAAGTACTTGTCAACAACGGCCCCGAAGATGGGCTGTTCCGGAGCGGCCCGCGCGAACAGCGTCACGCAGGAGTGAAGCTTTCGAGCGTCGATCACCCCGAGGACGCGCACCGGGTCGCTGCCCGGCAGCTCTGCCAGCACCCGACAGCACTCCAGCAGACGCGCGCCGAGGACCGGATGTTGCAGGAAGGCGGCGGCCTCCGGTAGCCCGGACATGGCGAAGTACCGGGCATTCGGGCTGGACCCCAGCCCGGCTATCTGCGGGAAGACGAACCACATCCAGTGGCTGCGCTTGAGCCCAGCACGCAACTCCGCCAGCGCGTCGTCGTACGTGCCGCCGCGGTCCTGCGCGGTGACGAAGCGCTGAAGGTCATACGGATCGGACATGCGCCAGCCGCTCCCGAAGTCCGCGCAAAGAGCCGGCCGGACGGCTGTCGCCGGGCACGGGAGGCGGCGTCCCACCGGCCGAGCGGACAGCGATCAACGCCTCCAGCATCGTCCGGGCCTGCCCCGAGTGAACTCCGGCCCAGTACACGACGAACCCGCCGACCGCGTGGAAGTCGTGCAGCCGGCGAGGAGTGTCCTCGACCATGGCGGCCACCCGGCCGGCCATCTGCAGCGCCTCGTCACTGTCGAACCAGGCCAGCCGCATCGCGGTAGCCGACGCCGCGGCGCACCGCCGACGTGAGCCGTCCCCCCGCAACCAGGCCTCGGTCGCGTCGAAAGCCGCTGCCCCGGCCCGCTGGTGCGCCGGTCGCCACAGCGGCTGCAGATAAGGGCGGGTGGCCAGCACGAGAGCAACAGCGAGTCGGTGCGCCTGTGCGCGGTCCGTAGGCGGTTCGGTTCCCGTGAGCTGGGGCTCGTACCCGTACATCAGGCAGCTGCAGTCGACGCAGAGCCGCCGGTCGCCGTCCAGATGCCCACAGATGGTGTCGTTGAGTGCAGCGGTGGCCCTGGCCAGCAAGGGATGTGTACACGCCGGCACGTCAGTGACGGGGGCGTCCCCGTTGGCGTGGCTGATGGCATTCATCAGGCAGGCCTTGCCCGAGTCCGCCGGGTGCCGGCCGACAGCAAGGCGAGGCAGGTGCTGCCAGGTCGTCATGCTCGCGCCCCCATCGCAGTGCGATAATTCCCGCGAGGCCGAGCGAAAGGCCGGGGAGTCCGTCGCCGCGGCGGGCACGGCCCTGGCGTAGGCGTAGGTCTAGCGGGTGTAGCTCAATGGTAGAGCCCCAGCCTTCCAAGCTGGCCATGCCGGTTCGATCCCGGTCACCCGCTCCAGCATCTTCGCGAGTCACTCAGCTTCGTTGCTGAGGAGGTCGAAGTGGTGCTCGCGGCCTACCGCGCAGCGTGGCGGCACATACAGGAGACCCCCTGCGCAAGGGCCTCTCTATCCGAACGGCCATCGAGGTCCGGGAGGCGCTTCCCTACTCGACGGCCCAGCGCCGACCGAGGAGCGTGGAGGACGACGCGCGCCAACCCTTCGCTCCCATGGGCGGCCCCCATGGCCAGCCGCGCAGAGGTGACGTTGACGCGCCAGGGCACGGGCTCAGGGCGCGGGAGGCAGCACCTCCCTGGGTCGCCTCCCGCCCGGCGTCGTCGGCTCCACCTCGATCAGGACCACCCGCCCGTCCGGGGTGAGCTGGCGGCGCAGCCCGGTCGGCATGCATAAGGTGTCCAGCGTCCCCTCCGCTTCGCGCGGCGGGTGGGGGTAGTCCCCGCTAGGGCCGGGGTCCTGCGCATCCAGGGCGGGCATCAGGACTCCCCCGCAGGAAGCAGGAGGCGACGCCCACGCCGCGTGACACGCCAATCCACAGGTCTTAACGTTCCTCGCCGGAAGACCGGGGTAGACGACTACCTCCGGATGGGGCTCACGGCGAACCCCTGGTCGCGAAAAAGGCGGCGACCAAGCCGCCGATACCGAGCATCGCCGTAGCGAAGAGCCCGACCCGCAGGTCCAGCAGACGGCGACGGGCTGGGCGACCCCAGAAGGCGACGACGAGTCCTGCCCCACAGCGGGCTCCGGCGACCCGTGGATGCAGCCGCAGCCGTGAAAGCCAGACCGACCAGAAGCGGGTTCCGGACGTGGGAGTCGCTGCCCGGCGATCTGGGCAGGAACCGAGCCATGATCGCCCAGGCCGACGCAGCGGTCCACACGAGCCCCACGGCCCACACGAGCAGGGCCGCGGCGTGACGGCGTCGCTCGGACCAGCGTCGGTCGACGTGGTCCTGCCGTGCCTCGACGAAGCGCAGGCCCTGCCCTGGGTGCTCGGCCGCATGCCGCCGGGCTACCGCGCGATCGTCGCGGACAACGGCTCCACCGACGGCTCCGCCGACGTCGCGCGGTCCTACGGCGCCACGGTCGTCGCCGTGCCGCAGCGGGGGTTCGGCGCCGCCTGCCACGCCGGTCTGCTCACTGCG
>JALYNC010000171.1 GCA_030773415.1 Actinomycetota bacterium | reverse complement strand
ACTTCTGGAGCCGCACGTTGCAGAACTGGCAGTCCGAGTTCCTGGCGATCGGGTCGATGGTGGTCTTCTCCATCTACCTGCGGGAAAGGGGATCCCCCGAGTCCAAGCCGGTCGGCGCTCCGCACACCGACACCGGCGTCGAGGGGTAGTCGATCAGGCGCCTGTCAACAGCGACGCGAGCATGCTGCCCACGAAGAGGACGATGGTGCCGATCAGCACGCTGTAACCAAGGCCCGTCCACCCGCCGCGGCACCGATGGGGCGGTGCTCCGTCGGCCTGGGCACCCCCTGCCTGCCCTTCGGCTGCTGCCTGCTGCGCCCGAACAGCCGAGGCGTTCCAGGGGGCCTCCTTGAGCACCCACCACAATGCGCCCAGCTGCAGGGGAATGGACAGCAGCCAGAACACGCCCCACTTGGTGAATCGGTATGGCTGAGGTCCCAAGATCAGCACAATGACCAGGAGCACCCAGACGAGCGGTGGGAGCTGCGCCAGCCGGTCCCGGAACGTGCTGTCGAGGTCGTACAGAATCGCGTCGTCGGCTATCGGCCAGCCGGCCTTGGCAGCCACGCCGGTCACGGTGTCCCGTGCATATTTCAACGCCGGGCCTGCCGTGTCCGGGTCGTCCCGGAACTCGGTGTCGACGCCCGTGTCTGCGGCCTCGGTCAGCGGCTGGGGCAGCGGCAGGTCCGTCTGGTGGTAGACGTGTCGACTGTCGACCCAGCGCACCCGGCCGGTTGGGTGCTCGGCCGGGCGGCTGGACGGGAACAGCCCGTCGGACAGGCGCCGCTCCGGCAGCGTCCGGGCGTACCGAGCTGCACATAGCGGACTTCGCCCTGACGAAGCGACTCGTACAGCCGGTGCTCGGACGTGTTGATCGGCAACGACGCCAGCGTCGCAGCCATCGACACCAGCACCAGCACCAGCATCAGGGGCTGCCAGCGGGTCGGCTGCCAGGAGCCCCAACGGCGCCCCGTCCTCAGTTGCTCGATGGTGTCCATGGCCGTCATACCGGCGCCTCCGTCACAGCGTGTCGCCGGACTCTAGCGCCCCATGGCCGGCACAAGTGACGCCGGCGAAATATCTACTCGTCAGAGCGGCCGGAAGTCGACTCGGGCCCACACCATCAGTCCGGTGAAAGGGTCACAGGCGTCGACGCTGGAACAATTCGTCTTTCCGCCGAGAGTCAGGGGCTTGATGTTGGCGATCGATCCGATGGTGACCGCTTTGGTGCCAAATTTCGCTCGAGGGGTTCCCGGGTCCACGTCCAGCCGCATCTGGGTTGCGGTCTTCGAGCACCGGATCGTGTGGGAGAACTTGTCACTGATGTTGGCCGGCAGCCCGATGACCGCGGTGCCGCCGTCGCCCTTGAGGGTGCAGACGACCTGCCCCTGGAAATAGTCGATCTTGTAGTAGCCGTTCGGTGCGTCGACCTGCCCCTTCTGAATGAGGTTCGGGTCGGCATAGCCCCCGGTGCGCCTGACGCGCACCGCGAACGAGAAGTCCGCCCTGCCGGGGTTCAGGCCGGCGCCATGCGGCACGATCACCGGTGCCTTTCCGCTGAACCAGTACTTGCCGCCACCCGGCCGCACTGCAGCCGGCAGCGGCGCGTCGTGACCGTTCCCCGACGAGTCGGTCATCACGGTGGCCCCGCTCGGCTCGTCCATCGGCCAGTGAGCCCCTGCCCCGGCAGCGACGGCCGGGCCGGGGGTCGCTACAGCAACCCCCAGACTGGCCAGCAGTACCACCGGGCGCCGTGCGAGCGAAGGTCTCCATTGAGCGCGCATCCGGCAATCTTCCACGATCTCGCCGGACTGGGGCTACTGATCGTTGTACGGGCCCTGCAAGCGGAGGAGTAGCGAGAGGACGTACGGGGCTCCACTTCCGGCCGTAGGCTGGCGGCGGCTGCTCCTGCCGGACGGCCGGGAGAGCTCAGCCGCCGGAACCGGAAGGCATCGGGCATGGACGCCGAACTGGCGCCTGGGGATCAGGTCGCGGACTACCGCGTCGAAGCCCTGCACGCCCGAGGTGGCATGGCCGTGGTCTATCGCGCCCGGTCGCTGCGGCTGGGTCGCCGAGTGGCCCTCAAGGTGCTGGCGGGGGAGTTGGCCGCCGACGAGCGCTTCCAGCACCGGTTCGCGCGCGAATCAGAGCTCGCCGCCTCCATCGAGCATCCCAACATCGTGCCCGTATACGAGGCATCCCGCTCGGACGGCGCTTTCTTCATCGCCATGCGGTACATCGACGGGCCCACCCTGCGCGAGGTGTTCGAGCAGGAAGGGACGCTCAGCGTCGAACGCACCGTCGCCTTGCTCGCCCAGGTGGCCGGGGCGCTGGATGCGGCGCACAAGCGGGGGGTCATCCACCGCGACATCAAGCCGGCCAACCTGCTGATGGTGCCGGCGGGCGCGGCCGACGGCACCGACCTGGTGTACGTCACCGATTTCGGCCTCACCCGCCGCTCCGAGCCAGAGGCTGACGGTGGTGGTCCTCGCCCCACGTGCGAGACGCCGACAGGGCCGACAGGGCCGACCGCCGCGGAACTGGCGTCCGGAGGGTGGGCCCCGCGACCCCTGCGCGACAGGAGCGGAGCCTCCGGGCACACGGAGCTGACCGAGTACGGCTCCTTCCTCGGCACGATCGACTACGTCGCCCCGGAGCAGATCCGCGATGAGGCGATAGGGCCGGCCAGCGACCAGTACGCGCTCGCCTGTGTCGCATACCGGGCGCTGACCGGAGTGACGCCCTTCGAGGCGGACACCGGCACGGCCGTGCTGTACGGCCATCTGCTGCACGAACCACCACCGGTGACCGGGCGTCGGCCCGACCTGCCGCGCGACATCGATGACGTCCTGGCCAAAGCCCTGGCCAAGGATCCCGCCGAGCGCTACTCCAGCTGCCGGCAGTTCGTCGCCGATCTGGGCGGTGTCGTCGCAGACGCGGGCCACGGTCTGCGCCGAGGTGGCCGGGCGCGCCCGCTGCTGGTCGCCGGCCTGGCGTCCGCGGCGGTCATCGGACTGGGTGCGACGCTTCTGCCCCAGATTCAGCCGAGTGCCCAGCCGCCCCCCGCCGTGTCGTTGCCGTTCGCCGCCGAGAACTACCCCGAGCTCGGTGTCCGGGTGGTCCGTACCTGGACCTTGACTGGCAACGACGGCAGCCGGCTGACCGGTGTGCTGCGGCTTACCCGGGCGCCGCGGCTCCCCGGGCACGAGGTGGCGGCAACACTGACGGAGTGGCTTCCGGCGGAGTTGGGCCCAGGGCGTGACGTGGTCGCAAAGCCGTCCTCAGTGCAGCTGGTCGGCTCCGCGGCCGGCACCGGGGCACTGCGGTACGCGGTGGCGGAGGGGAACACCACGGTGACCTACCGGCTCGGGGTTCCGAGCGGCCCGGTGACCGTGGATCGGCTGCAGCGCTGGGCAGCGGCACAGCGCCGGTCGGCTACCGCGGCCCCGGGGCCCGCAGCGCCGCGGCGGGTCTCCTCGCTCCAGATCACCCCCGCGATCATGACGCTGGCCGTCGGCGGCGTGCCGCACCGGCTCAAGCTCTCCGGCCGGTACGCCGACGGCTCGCCGGCGCCGGACGAGGACCTGGAGGCGTCCCGGTTCACCGTCCAACCCGCCGAAGTCGTCTCGGTCGACCGGGCCGGCACGGTGACCCCCACAGCGGCTGGACGGGCACGGGTGACCGTGCGACTCGGTGAGCTGACGGCGAGCGAGACCGTCCTGGTGAAGCCCGCGCCTCGCTGAACCAGGCAGCGGCGACTGCCCGGGGGAGCACCTGCTTCTCCGGCTCGAGGCAATCGCCGACATGACAGGGAAGCCCCTCCGTGTCAGTGTTCTAGCGGCCGGTCACGTGACGGCTGTTCCGGCGCACGGGGGGGAGCTCCGGCAGATGTCCGCGACCTTGACCGCCGGCGACCGCGTCGCCGGATACCGGGTCGAGGAGCTTCTCTGCTCGACGGGCGACAGCGTCGTGTACCGCGCCCGCGACCTGCACCTCGGGCGTGTTGTGGCCCTTGAGGTCCGCGCGACCCCGGTGGACGACAATGCCGTGTTCCGCAGGCGGTTCTTGTCCGCCTCCCGGGCGGCGGCCTCGCTCGATCACCCCCATGTGATCCCGATCTACGACGCCGGCGTCCACGGTGACCTGCTGTACGTGTCCATGCGACACGTCCCCGGGCCGGACCTCGAGGAGCTGATCGACACCGACAGTCCGCTCGAGGCCGACCGTGTGGTGTGCCTGCTGGGGCAGGTTGCCTCCGCCCTGGACGCGGCGCACGCTGCGGGGCTGGTGCATCGCAACCTGCGACCTACCAGCATCCTCATCGCGCCGGCCGGCGAGTACGGCGATCTCGAGCACGCCTACGTGACCGGCTTCGGCCTCAGCCCGCGCGCCTCGTCGCCGGATGCCCGGCACCGGGAGTCCGAAGCGGCTGGGGGGCATTACCTGGCCCCGGAGCAGATCCAGAGGGGCGCGGCGACACCGGCCAGCGATGTCTACGCGCTGGCCTGTGTGCTGTACCGAGCGCTCACCTCATGCGTCCCGTTCGACCGCGCGACCGGAGCCGGGATCCCGGCTTCCGGGCAGGCCCATCCGCTTCCCGTGTCGGAGGTGCGTCCGGACCTGCCGTCCGCGTTGGACGCGGTCCTCGCCCGGGCGCTGGCAGAGCAGCCCGAGCTGCGGTTCCGCTCGTGTGGCGACCTGCTGGCGGCGGTCCAGGAGGCGTTGGCCGGCCCCGCACCGGCCACGCC